>JBFYTX010000223.1:0-3066 GCA_041300345.1 Dehalococcoidales bacterium
ACACCCACGCCTACACCGACGCCGACTCCTACGCCGACGCCTACACCTACGCCCACACCGACGCCTACACCTACGCCGACGCATACACCCACGCCTACACCGACGCCGACTCCTACGCCGACGCCGGGAGCGGGCGGGACTGACTGGCCGATCATCGGCGGCATTATCGGCGCCGCTGTCGTGATTGCCCTGATCATCTTCCTGGTGACCAGGCGCCGCCGTATGGCTTAGCCCGGCGCTGGCCGGGTCCGGTAAAAAAAAGGGGGGGCATCCTGAGGATGCCCCCCCTCGTTATTCTAGCGATATCTTTGTCTAATCCCTAAGGCCCGGCGGGGTTTTCCGCCGCCACGATCGCCGGTCCCAGGTCCTGCGCCACGAAATTCAGCAGCTGCTCTTTACTCAGCTGGAAGCCCTCATAATGCTGCCCGTCCGGGTAAAAAACCCCCCGGTCGAAGGCCAGCCGCCTCCCGAAGATATCCGCCAGCAGCCAGACGTGGTCGCATTCCCCGTACTGTTCGTCGTCCATTTTCAGGTTGCCGAGGATGGGCGTCGACGTTATCCCTATGCTCTCGAAACGTTCCAACATCAGCAGGGTGCCGTCATCGCAGTCAAAGCTGGCAGAGTAGGCCGGCATCCGGAAGAACACCAGGCGCAAGGCCAGAGGGGATATCAGTACCAGGGCTAGTAATAAGAGAGTACCGTATAACAGCTTCTTCGTTCGGCCCTTTATGTTAAACAATCTAAGTAAGTTTACGTTCGGTTCATCGCCGCGTGAATGCTTCTTTAGTCATGAACGTGTTCTTACTTTGGTCATCGGACTGTTTCGAAATGTCATAAAAACTTGATGCTTTTGATTTCGTCGTTATGATTATTTGATGCGAATGTGTATAATATATCTTCGTAGGTTCGTTTAAAACTCAACGTGAGATCTTTTATTGATAGCTGTGCGATAAAAAACCAGGCTGAGCTGGTATGCCGTTTCATGGAAGGGTCGTGCCCCGGTCATGCCCGAGAAAAATCGTAAACCCGTGGCGAAGACGCCTTTTTTCGCCAGACTGTGGCAGCTCCTGAGCTCGCCCCGGCTTACCCTTTTCATCATTCTGGTGCTGGTGGCCATCTGCCTGATCGGTGTTTTCCTGATTCAGGTGCCTTCGGAGATCGCTTCCGACCCGGCTAATTACCAGGCGTGGGTGGAGCAAATAGCCCGGCCCAGGTTCGGCGCCTGGACCGGCTTCTTTTCAGCCCTGCGTTTCTTTGATGTCTTTCACTCCCCCTGGTTCCTCGCCGCCGGCAGCCTGCTCATGCTGAACATCCTTTTCTGCACGGTGAAGCGCTGGAATGCCGTTATCGGCGCGGTGCGTGGCGGTGGTATTGTGCAGGCGGCGGCCTTTTACCGCGCCGGGACCGATAGGGCGGAGTCGAAGGTCGCGGCCCCGCCCGCTCAAGTCGGCAAATCTGTGACCGGTACCCTGCAAAAGCGCCGCTATAGCGCCAAGAGCGAGACCTCGGGCGGCGCGGTGCATATCGTCGCCCTGAAGAACCGCTTTTCCCCGGCGGGAACCTTCCTGACCCACCTGAGCCTCATCCTTTTCGTGCTGGGATTTCTGGTGACCGCCTTCTGGGGTTTCCGCCATACGGCATTCGTCCTGGCGGAAGGCGCGCAGGCTGAGGTCGGCCACGATACCGGCCTTTCTTTAGAGCTGATATCTTTCGAGGACGAGTATTACCCGGACGGCATGCCTAAAGACTATCGCAGCAGCGTCGTTCTTTATAAAAACGGGCAGGAGGTCGCGGCAGCGCTGGTCCGCGTCAACTCCCCCTTGAGCTATCACGGCGTCAACTTTTACCAGGCCGGCTTCGGTCCTGCCGTCAGGATTCACGTCCATGATGCCTCTGTGGGAGCTCTGTACCATGGCGCCGTCCCCCTGACGCAGCCATTGGCCGACGAAGCTGTTGTGAGATATGCCGGTCAGCTTGATCTGCCGGCGGTGGGGATGACGGTAATGCTGCTTAATACCGCCATAGGCGGGAACGACTCGGTTATCGGTGAGGATCAGGTTGGTTTATTGGTCTACCGCAGCGGTGTCAGCGACCCCGTTGCTTTTGAGCTGCTTGATGCGGGCGTCCCCCTGGAGGTCGAAGGCCTGGAGTTCACATACGGTGGCCAGGCGCAATACTCGGTTTTCCAGATAACGCGCAGCCCCGGTCTTTTCCTGGTCTGGATGGCCTGCGCCTTTATTATTCTGGGGCTCAGCCTGGTCTTCTATCTGCCCTATCGCCAGCTTTGGGCCTTCGTCGAGCCGATGGACGGCGGCCGGAGCCGCGTCATTATCCGCGCCGCTGGCCGGTCAAGCCCCGGCCTCAACGAGATCAAATCCCTGCTGCAGCAGGTGGGCGGCAGGCAGTGATAAAAGACTACTGGAGGTAAGATGGAAACACTGGAATACGTCACGCTTATCGCCGGCATCGCGGTCCTCGGCGTCTGCTTCGTGTTATCGCTGGGTTCCTATTTCGCCGGGAAAGCCCTGATCAGGACGGACGCGCGCCCCGATTCTGAAGCCGCGGAGAAGCGCGCCTTTACGCGCTTCGGCAATTTCTGGTTCATCCTGGCCGCGCTGTCATTGCTCCTGGTCACAGTGTCCATCGTCGCCCGCATCGTCGCCTCCGGCCGCGGCCCGTTTTCCAATATGTACGAGTTTTCCGTAGCCTTCTCCTGGGGGATTATCGCGGTGAGTCTTTTCTTCCTCTGGCGCTACCGTATATCCATTGTCGGCGCGGTCGGCTTTGTTATCGCCCTGGCGATGCTTGTCTTTGCCCTCACCCTCCCCTCGCGGGTATTGCCCCTGGTGCCGGCCCTCCAGCAAAGCGTGCTCCTGAGCGTACACGTAGCCTCGGCGATTGTCTCCTACGGGGCGCTGGCGGTGGGCTTCAGCGCGGCCGTGATCTACCTTTTCGTGCGCAACCGCCGTGTTGCCTGGCTGCCCCGGCCGGAGCTGCTGGAGACCATTAGCTACCGCACCGTCATCGTCGGTTTCCCGTTCCTGACCCTGACCATTATTTTAGGGG
>JBFYTX010000034.1:0-3277 GCA_041300345.1 Dehalococcoidales bacterium
ACCCGGGTTTTTCCGGGGCGGCTTGATAATGTCCAACATCAACCAGCGTCATATGCCCGGCGGGCTTTTTCCCCACACCGGGAGACATAAGCACCCTTTTTTGCCCGACAGCACGGGCGACCCTGTTTGCCATTAGTATAATAGTAGCACAAATAGTGCCCCCTGGCAACGGATACAAACGTTAAAAACGTTAAATAAACAAGCAGAATCTTTTCTATTAGTAGCAAATGGGGCAGGAATACAGCAAAGAAGAACCTAGATATTCTTGAGGCAAGAACGAATGCTTCTATCCAGATAGGCGACGGCGACGTCCTCCCGCTTGAACAGCCGGGGGCCGCGGGGGGAGGCGCGGCGGAACTTGATCCTACCCTGATCGCACCAGCGCCGTACGGTGGAGGGGTGGACGCTAAAGATACGGGCGACCTCGGAGGTGGTTAAGAGGGATTTTCTGGATTCCCCGTGGGACCGAGGGAGACCGGAAGAGAGGCTGTTCACCAGGTCTCTCCGGTGACCTTCTCCGGCTCCCGAGAACTACCGAACCAGTGATTAAAGACGGAACCGGCCGGGGCATCGGTCAGTATCTTAGCCTTGACATCGTTATAATGTCCCTGGTAGCCGGGAATCTGCTCGCCGTCCTCGTCGAACACCATCACATAATCATTTTTGATCCTGATAACGGTCTTTATCACAGCTGGCCTCCTGCCGGTGTATAGGTTCGCTTCATCATATAGTAGATATAATGGTGACAATTGGGCATAAATTTGGCGTTAAAATGTATAAACAAAACATTAAAATTTCTCCCGGCCAGCCGGCGCATTGCAGTTATCGCGGCCATTTCCTATAATGTCCTTAGGAACAGTAAAGGAGACCATGAGCCGACTGATCGACAAATTTCACCGGGCATCAAAAGCAGCGCCGCCGCCGATGGGTTTCAGGACATCCCGCCCGGCCGCCGAGGCGCCTAAGCTAATACTCATCGCCAGCGTTGAAGCGGGAGCCGCGGGAAACCCGGCCGAATACCTGGATGGCGCCGACGCCGTCCTGGTACGTTTTGATAAAATCGGCCCGACCGCGAAAGCCCTCCAGAAAATAACGTCTGCCCTGCCGGACATACCCTGGGGACTTTACACTGGATCCGAAGACAATAAAAAGGCGGTGGGAGAGGGGGCGGACTTCGTGGTGTTTGCGGCGGACAGCCAGGTCACGGAAACCGCCGGAGACGAAAAGACCGGTAAAATATTACAGGTGGAGTCGTCCATGGACGACGGACTGTTAAGGGCGGTCAACGACCTGCCGGTGGACGCGGTGCTGGCGGACGATATATTTCAAAGTAAAGAGCCGCCGGTATGGCACGAGATGATGATTGCCCAGCACCTGGCGAACATGCTCTCCAAGCCGCTGATAGTCCCCGGCTCCGTCGGCATCAGCGAAAAAGAAATAAAAATCCTCTGGGATGCCGGGGTGGACGGCATCATCATTGAAGCGGACACGGCCATGAAAGACGGCTTTAAAGACCTGCGCGGATTAATCGATAAGCTGCCGGCGCGGTCGGGCCTCAAACACGGCAAGATCAACGCAGTGCTGCCGCGCGCCGCCGCGGAAACGCCAACACCAAAGCTCCCCGACGAAGAAGAGGAAGAAGACGAGTAAGCGCACTTCTGCTTACCGGTTTAGAGCATGCCTTCCGACAAAATACGCGTTATAGTCATTTGTGTTTTCCGGATTGGAGACAAGATACTCGTCTTCGAGCAATTTGACGGGTCAAAAGGCATGCCTTATTACCGTCCACTGGGAGGAGGGGTAGAGTTCGGGGAGACGACGGAACAGGCCTTGAAGCGAGAGATCAGGGAGGAAATCGGGGAAGAAATCACCGACCTGAAGCTGCTGACCGTGCTGGAAAGTCTCTTTACCGTCGATGGAAAACCGGGGCATGAAATCGTTTACGTTTACGACGGACGTTTTATCGACGAATCCGCTTATGAACGCGACTCTTTTACGGTAACGGAAGAAACAGAGACCGTCAGGGCGTCCTGGCGAAGGCTGGGCTTCTTTAACGATTACCACCGGCTCGTACCGGAGGCACTAGTACCTCTATTAAGACCAAAAGGCTAACTCCTGGATATACCTCCCGCTCCACACATAATGGCGATGAATATATGCGGTTTGCGGAATTCCTTATAACGCAGCGGCCGATGTTTAACGCCACGGGGAACAAAAAGCGCACTGGTAGTATTAAACGTTAATACTTGCCCGCCGAGCAAAAATTCCATCTCGGCGCCGAGGTCTTCAGGATTAGCCGGGTCACTACCGAGATTGAGGATAATTTCATCGGCATTCCGATGCGCCATTTCCTTGATACCTTCAATCCTGGAAGCAGATTGCGCAGTTATCCAGCCATACTCAATATGGTGATTAACACCCGGCACCTGCATCCCGCTCATATAGGTCATAGGGCCGGCGGCGCCTTTCTCCCAGATCGGGCTCCGCACCACATACCGCTCGAAGTCGAACAGATTTATCTTGTCCGGCAGCTTGTCCCTGGTCTGATGGATACCGCTTTCTTCCCAGGCCTCACCGGCGGAGCCGGTACCAATCATCAAAGCCATCTGCATATGGGGAAAGCCGAACTTCTTCCAGATGACCGGACCGTGGGGCGTGCCTTTTGGGATATATAAAAAAGTAGCGGTATTAAAGACAACCGGCTGGCCGCCGAGGTAGAACTCGACCTCGCCACCGAGCACCTGAGGGGTCTCGGGATGGCCGCCCCAGTGCATGACGATCTCGTCGTACGCGTGGACATGCTCGTGGAGACTGGGGTTGGGGTCGGGTATACCGTAGATCCAGCCGGGCTCTATGTAGTAGTTGACGCCGGGGACCTGCTTATTGCTCATCATGGTCATGGTGGGACTCTGGCGGTTCTTAGTGCCGCCGAAGGCTTCATAAAGGGGCTTCCTGACAAGGTATTTCTCATAGTCGATTTTAGGCATAGGCGCAGTCCTTTCTAGCTATTTGAGATAATCATAGCCAGAAGATGAACAAATGTCCAGAAAGCCTTTGCATCCCTTCACAGAAAAAGCTATAATGCTGGATTGTTGCATGAAAAAGGAGAGAGGATGAAAAGCGACGCCGAGATCACTAATTATGACCATATCGCGGATGTGTTCGTCACCCACGCGGAGCGCATCGATTCGTGGAACAACATTTACGAAAGGCCGAACACCATCGCCAGGCTGCCCGATCTGAATGGAAAAAAGGTGCTGGACCTGGGCTGTTCCAC
>JBFYTX010000049.1:0-5899 GCA_041300345.1 Dehalococcoidales bacterium
TTATATCCGTTATCCGTTATTCGTTTTTCGTTTTTTTATTTTTGATTTATAGCTGATCAGTCGATTTTCGTAGCTGTTATTCGTTTTCAACTTTATGTCCAGTCAGCTTTGAGGCCCGGGAATTCGTTTCCAGCATTATGACAAGTCTGCCTGTCTTATTCAGTTTTTAAGATGCTCAGATATTTACGGTATAAGTATATATCCATGGAGCTAAAGAGGGAAGAGGAAAATGTCGTATTTTCCTTAATACCTCACCCCCTTACCCCCTCTCCAGACCTCAGATAATACAATAAGTTTTACTTCTTGTCTGGAGAGGGGAATAATTTTGAGAGGGGGCTAACGCCCCCTCTCGCTAACGCACTCCCCTGTTTATGGGAATCACAAAGAACCAGTCTTTCCAGTGACACATGGGTCGCCCCGGAGTCCGCAAGGTAATAAGGGTGTCAGGTGCTCCTCCGAGGCTCAACCATGCTTCGCCGATCCCGAGTGTCCAAGAGGGGCGAAGGGAGGCTAAAATCTCACTCCTGTCCCTTCCTTCGACTGGCTCAGGGCAGGCTTTACAAACGGGGGACGCCGATACCCGAAGAGGGAGTTTTTAAGAGGGGCTAACGCCCCTCTTTTTTTTCTTTCCCCTTCCCCTTGGCAAGGGGAAGGGGACTAAGGGGATAGGGTTACTGGATTCCCGATCAGGTCGGGAATGGCGAAAAAAAGAGATTGCCACGCCACGATAAATCGAGGCTCGCAATGACAGTAAACAAGAAGCGGGTATACAGAGGGTGAGGTGGTATACTTTACCCGGGACAATATTTCTACTATAATACTTGTATTAACGTTACTAATACATTAGCCTGGTGCTGAAAGGAGATACTCATGGATTTCAAAGGTAAGAAAGCGGTGGTCACCGGCTCTTCCGGGGGCATCGGCAAAGCGATAGCCATCGCCATGGCGAAAGAAGGAGCGGACATCGTTCTGGCGGCGCGCAACGCTGCCAACATGGAAGCCGTTAAAAGAGAAATCGAAAAGCTCGGGAGGAAAGCGGTGGCCTTCAAATGCGACGTGGCTGACGACGCGAGCGTCGCCACCATAAAGGACAAAGCCATCAAAGCCTTCGGCAACATCGACATCCTCGTCAATAACGCCGCCTTCGGTATCCGCGGCTCGCTGGAAGACGTCAGCCTCGACGACTGGAGAGATATCATCAACACCAACATGATAGGCTATATCCGCAACGTGCACGCCTTCCTGAGGCATTTCATCGAGCGCGGCAGCGGGTACATCGTCAACGTTTCCTCGATTCAGGCGCTCGCCTACGGGGCGGAAATGCTCAACACCCCGTATATCACCACCAAAGCGGGCATCATCGGACTGACGGACTGCCTCAGTTCCTACCTGCGGCCTAAAGGGATCAAGGTCTCCTGCCTCATCCCCGGGGGCGTCATCACGGAGATAGCGCATAACTCGCGGTTCGTGGGCAGCGAAGAACGGAAAAAAGAGCTGCGCGACAGGGACGAGCATATGACCCGGCTGCCGACGTTCCTCACGGCGGAGCAATGTGCCGAGGGGTTGATGGCGGGGATGAAAAAAGAGGAGTACTTGATACTGGTGCCGGCCGGTATGGCGGAGATGCTGAAGGCGCAGGGGAGGGACATCACTACATATAACGCTTACGTGGCGAACCCGCCGCCGCCGCGATTCCCGCCGCCGAAGTAATACCAGAAGGTGAAGGCAAGGTAAGAGGCTGAAGACGCGAGGGCGGCCAGGGTGGGAAAAGATAAGAAAGAACAAAAAAATAAAGAATCGAGGGGCGGGGCGGGAGGATAAGGTGAGGTTCTTGTCAGTTAAGGCGAAAATGGAATATACTCTGGGGCGGGAGCGGATGAGTCCCGGTGGGCTCCGCGGACTTCAAATCCGTTGGGGGGCATTAAACATGTCTCCGGTGGGTTCGACCCCCATGCGCTCCCGCCAGAGTTAGGATCGAAGCCAAAAAGCGCCCTTAAAAAGTATAGTTTTCCGAGGCGCGGTCGTACATTGCTTCCAGGGCCCGGGAAACGTTGAGCTGGGCCTCCAGCAAGAACTGCAGATCAAGGCTGCGGCCGTTGTTGCATTGCTGTTTCAGCTCAGCCCTCAACAGTCCTTCCGCCTGCGTCAGCAACTCGATTATCTGCTGGCCGTCTTTCTGATTAAGGTCCAGGGTCCTGCCGGTTTCTTCTGCCATACAAACCTCGATGTTCCGAATTTAGACGACACGGCTCATAATGCGTCAATAATATCGTAGTATGGCAATGTTAGAAAAAAGAGGCAGCAAAGTTTAAAGTTGGTCAGAGATTAAGGGCCTGCCCGGAGTACCAATGTAAGGCCGGGACACGGCTCCAATGGTACTATAGAGCTATACCAAGTAAGGCGCCGATGGCCTAAGATATAAATGCAAAAAGCGTAAACAGCGCCCGAGTTGCGAACAATAAAAACGGGAAACCGGTGAAAAATGGCTAAAGCAGACACTAAAATTCAACCGCAGAGAGACGAGTTCTCCAGGATATTCGACGAGTACCGCGCGAAAATCGACGAGATATCCCATAAGACGACCAAGACCCAGCCGCAGGCCGACGGGGAGTCCGATATGGTCCCCGGCAGCGAGCTCGACGAGCTGGAGATGACCATCGCCAGGCAGGCGAAGAGGGCGGGGAAAGCCGGCTCAACGATGTCCATGGCCGACATCGAGGCCGAGGAGATCCTCCAGGCGGCCAAGCGGCGGGCGCAGCAACTAATCGACGAGTCCGAAGAGAAATGTAAAAAAGAAGCCTCCAAGAAAACGCAGTCGCAGGTAGAAAAGATCATCGCCAAGGCCAAGAAAGACGCCGAAGAAATCATCACGCTGGCCAGGGAAGCGACCGAAAAAGAGAGCAACGACATCGTGGCGGCGGCCAAACAGGAGACCGGACGCCTCATTAAAGAAATCACCGAGACCTGCCGGCGGGATACGCAGGCACAGGCCAACCGGGCCATAGACGGGGCGCGGGACAAAGCCGACAAACTGATGACGGAAATCGTCATGACCTGCCAGGGAATCAGCCTGATGGTCAACGAAATCGTCACCCGGTCGAGACAGACAATCCACGAATTCGAATCGAAGGTCCAGGAGGATATCAATGAGCTGTCCAGGGCCATCGCCGAGGCGCAGCAGAGGCTCGTGGAATTCAACAGCATCGCGGTAAAGGAAAAGGAAGAGGTGGGGCTAGCGCCCGTCAACAAAACCCAGGAGACCGCGGACATGCTGACGCTCTCCGTACACGTCCTCGGGACGGAGACGAACGGCGATCACGATAGCGAACCGCTGTTCAGCGGGGAAGTGGAAATGAAATCGATATCGCCGTCGTTCGATTATACGTATCTGAAAAACCTCAAGAGATACCTGGTGCTGATACCCAACATCAGCTACGTCCAGGAACACGCCTCAGAGAAAGAGACCTCGATACTGTTCGACATCAAAGAGCCGGTGCCGCTGCTGGAGATACTACGCAACATCCCCATGGTGGACGCGGTGAACGCCGACGCCAACAGCATCAACATCGTTTTCAAGAGCGTCAAGTAAAAGACGGGCCTCAGTAGAGGATGCGTTCATCACCGACGCAGATAAAGTTTATTCAGGCTTGTTGCCAAAATATACCTTCGTATGGGGCCAGGGTATCTCAATACTCTCTTTTTCAAATTCCTTTTTCAGGCGGAGCCTGAGCTCTCCCATGACATTCCACTGTTCCAGGGGCTTGACATCGCCAACAATCTTGATCTCTATCCCGGAATCGCCCAGGTTATCCACCCTCATGACCTGAGGAACCGTCCTCATGACATTACACCATTTTTCTTCCCCGGCCAATTGCGTGCAGACGCGGTTAATCACCGCGATGGCGAAATCGAGATCGGTATTATAGGCCACAGAAATGTTAAGGTTGACGCGGGCGAAGTGCCGCGAGTAGTTACTGGCTACTCTTACCTCGCCGTTGGGGACATGGTGCACGATGCCATCGAGATCACGGAGCACGGTTTTTCTCAGATTTATCTCTTCCACCAGCCCGGTAACATCAGCCACTTTAGCGACATCACCGACGCGATACTGATTTTCCAAAAGGATAAAGATACCGGCGATAAGGTCTCTTATCAGGTATTGAGCACCGAAGCCGACGGCAACACCGGCAATGCCGAAACCAGCCAGTACCGGCCCGATGGAGATTTCCAGCTCGGATAATATCATAAAAATAACCATCAAGGAAATGACAATCCTGCCCAGTCCCGTGAATACATTCTGGAGGGTATTAGCGCGGCGCTTCATTCCTTCCCGGCTTTCGCCTTTTTGAGGCTTGGCCATGAACCGCTGTACCAGCGGCGGGAAAGTCCTTTTGATAATGAACCAGAGCACCACGCCCACGAAGATAATGAGGACAATACGAAGGCCGTGGTCGATGAACCATTGCTCTATCATGGCTTTAGTTATGGTGGCGCCGCTATCGGCCGTCGTCATGGCCGCGAAAGCAACCACCAAAACCGCGATGGCAATTCCTTCGATAATCCAAAAGACAACGCCGATCCCGCGACCATGTCTCTCCGGTTTTTCTTTCTTCGGCACTCCAGCCAGCCAGCCGCTAATTCTATCGTGGAAAAAAAGCAGCAGGAGAACCAACGCGGTTGAACCAATCAGAATCCAGACACTGTTATCGACAATCCATTCCCACATGATGGACCTCCTCTCCTGCCAGAATAAAATAAGTTTCCTTTCATGATAACAAGAGCGGGGCGCCGCAGGCAAAAACGCGGGCGGGATCAGTACAGGACGCGGTCGTCGCCGACGCGGCGGGTCACCTTCTCCCGGTCGAGATACTCCAGAAAAGCCTGGGCATACTTACGGCTGGTGCCGAACATATCCCTGACCTCGCCAAGCGTAATCTTACCCTTCTCCTTGAGATATGCGGTCAGGCGCCGGAGCATTTCTTCATATACGGGCGCGGCGAAGACGATAGTATCGCTCACCTTCACCACCCTCCCCTGCCCGACCAAGATATGCAGCAGGTCGGCCTCAGGGATAAGCTCGGATGGTGGAGAATAGGGGCTGGCGGCCAGGGACTTCAGGAAGGCGTCCATGGTTGCCTGCTGGGCGGGCGTCAGCGCCACGTGATGGCCAGGGAGGCGGAGCAAACCGCCTGCAGCGACCAGCACGCCCTGTTTCACCAGGTTATCCAGCGCTATGGCGATAGTGTCGCCGAGCTTGAGGCGGGTGCCAAGCTCGACCCGGGGCATGCCGGGGCGGGCGGGGTATTTTTTATGATAGTCGGCGAGGGCGGCGGCCGCCCGATCGGCGAGGCGGCGCCAGCCGGAGGCGGTCAACAAAAACCGGCGGCCGCCCGAGCCCAGAGCAACCACCTTGCCCGAGCCGACAAGCGAGTCGATGAGCATTCCGACTTTCTCCGAAGCAAGGCGCGAACGGGAGGCGAGGGCGGTAAAGTCCAGCGGCCCGGCGGCCTCAAGCAAGGCCATGACCATTTCTTCATCGGAGCCGCTACCCCTGGCGTTAAGATTAGCGATAACGTCAGGGCGAAAACGGCGGAGTCGCTTAGCGGCGGCGTCAACGACAGCGCCGCCGCCCAGAGTCTCGACGGGGGAACGGATGATAAAACGGTCGCCGTCAACAACCGCCAGGGGCGTTTCCAGGGAAAGCTGCGCCCAGGCGGAGTCGCCGGGGCGGAGCTCTTCAGCCTCAAGGAGGCGTACTTTAGCCATAGCCTCCGCCGCCAGGGAGTGAAAGCTGACTTCAGCGCCGTGACGCAAAGGGCGCTTCAGATAGGAGATCAGCTTCAATTTAACCGTCAGCAAAGCGGCGGGCTTGAGCCAACCGGGCTTAGTAACGACATCG
>JBFYTX010000195.1:0-4930 GCA_041300345.1 Dehalococcoidales bacterium
TGCTCTTCCGATCTTCCCCGAACTTGGTGCAGCCCATGCCCACGATGGCGACTTTATCCTTGATGCTTTCCATTTCACATCCTCCCGACGGGAAAAAGATTCTCACGGGCGCTCCGCGCCCTCATAATGACAGGAACGTATTAATCTTCCGGCTTCGCCTTCCAGAAATAGTTGTGGACGCCCCGGCTGGTGAACATTTTTCGATAGGTCATTTCGAGAGACATACCGATCTGCACCTTATCGACATCACAGTCGGTCAATTCGACGATCATCCGGCCACCCCCCTCGAAATCGACCACTCCGCTGACACCGGGGGGATTCAGGGTAGGCATCAGCTGGTCGATGCTGTAGGTGAAGAGAATGCCCTTTTTATCGGAGAATTTATATGACTCGAAGTTATCTTTGGCCTGGCAGTTGACACAAACCCGCGGCGTCTGACCGATCTGCACGAATTGCGGCGTGCCGCAATTTTTACATTTTAGTCCGTATAAAGCAGTAATGGCTTTGCGTTCCCGCCAGCGGGCCTGCAAAGAAAGCGCCGAGCGTTCCGGCAGCGTTGAGGCCTCCACCGGCACGAGCCCGCGCCAGGTGAGATACTGCCCGTAGCTGATAGCGGTTTTCCCTGCCAGCCGGTGGGAGATAACGGGGTTTTCCTGGAACTTCTTGATTTTATCGGTAACGCGAAAGACAAAGGCATCGGCGCCATCGCCGTAAGCAGCGAAAAGAATACGGTCGCCCGGTCTGGCTTTCTCCAGGGCCGCCGTCAGCATCAGAAACGCCGCCGCAGTCCCCGTATTGCCGATATCATTATAGAGCGGGTCCTGCACCTGCGCCTTGTCCAGCTTGAGCCGCCGCGCTAAAGCGGCGTGCTGGCGGGCATCGGCGGCGTAATAGACGACGCGTAAAAAATCCGTTATTTTCAGCTTTGATCTTTTCAGCAGGCTGGAAACCGCCGACTGCATGGTGGGGAGATAACCCACCTCATCAACAAATCTGCCCTCGGCGGAACGCACGAACCGGTCTTCGTCCGTCCGCCAGAAATCCGTGAAGTCGCTGCTTACCGAATAGCTGCCCTCAAGCTCGGCGATGACATTTTCCTGCCCTATCGTCAAGGCCGCCGCGCCGTCGCCGAGGGCCTGCTCCAGGGCGCCCTTGGCCGCTCCCTGGCGGCTGTCGGCAACTACGACCATGGCGTTTGCTATCGAACCGGCGTTGACGGCGTCTATGGCCGCCGTGAGGGCCATCGCTCCCGACCGCAGGGAATTAGAGAAGTCGGCCGTACGGCACTCCTCCGCAAGGTCGACCGCTGCCGCTACGATGGCCGAAGACAGCTTTTCTTTATAGGGGGCGGTCGTCGTCGCCATATACAGCCCATCGACAGCTCCACCTCCTTGTTTCAGGCAACCGAGCGCGGCCGCTACCGCCATGGTGATAGTGTCCTCGTCATAGCCGGCTATTGCCCTGGAGCCGCCGATGCTTCGCCCGCCCCACATCCGCGCCGTCTCGTCCCGGCCGAGTCGATATACGGGAACGTAAGCCCCTGCCGAAATAATACCAACCATATTCGTATTCCTTTCCGGAAAGGATAAAAATAACCGGCGACTAGAATATCATTTGAAGCTAAATGCCACCTTCATCTTATGCTGTAGTGATAATAGTGTCAAATTGGGGATTCAATGTTTTTGCCTCTCACTCTATTCTCCCTTTCCGTTAAAGGAGGGAAATAGACCTCACCCCCTTACCCCCTCTCCTGACGAGGCGGGACGCAGGAGAGGGGGAATAATTAAAGAGGGGTCGTGACCCCTCTTAGACGCCCAGGCTCGGTAAAGGGAGTAGCTTGCGGAGAGGGGCGAAGCCCCTCTCAAAATCTTGCCCCCTCTCAAACAAACATAATCAGAGAACAATAATACAGCTGTTTGAGAGGGGGTAAGGGGGTGAGTAAGTTACAACCGGTTAGTTTTATTAAGAAACCAGCAAATTATCGATCCGTTCCACCTTACCTTTGCGGTTTATATACCGGTAAATCTCCCCGCCCAGCGCCTCAACTTTACCATCGCTAAAGACCTTGATGCCCGACCCCGTGGCCAGGCCATAGCCGCGGATGCCGTCCCCGGCAAGCTGTAAAGCGGCCTGGAGCTCCTCCCAGCCGGCCGCTTCATCGTGGGTATCGCAGATAACCGGGGCGAAACCGAGACAGGGGAAAAGCCCGGCGGAGCTATCGTCGTCGGGGTCGCTCCAGCGCACCCATCTCTGCGCCAGCATGATCGCTCCGGCGGAAATACCGAAGAAGGGCTTGCCCTGCCGGTATAAATCACCGATAAAATCCAGCATGTTCTTTTCCCGTAGAATGTCCATGCCGGCTTCAACGTCCCCACCGCTAATAAAGACGATATCAGCGTCTTCCAGGACGGACCGCGCTTTGGTCAGGTCGGCCGCCGGCGGCACGATAACGGCATGGATGACCTTGTCCGCCCCCGCCTGCGTCAGCTCCCCGACGATGAAGCGGAAAAAGCTCCGGTCGTCACCGCTGGCAGTGCCGCTGTAGGCTATCGACGGCGAGGCAATACCGAGCTCGCGGAACATCCCCTCCAGCAGGGCGCCCTGCTTCTTGCGGTTGCCCGACCGCCCTCCGGCGAAGAGATAGACAGGTTTAATTTTTTCAGTCATTTTAACGGCTCCAGATAATCATCTATTTTTACCGGGAACAGCGGCTTCGCCAGGCAATATTTACCCGAGTCCTCCGGGCAGAGAAAATCCTCGTAAACTATGGAAATGTCGGCGGTGTTCCCGTAGATCCGGCGCAATTTTGAAGTCACTTCCCGTCCCAGTGCTTCGTGGTCATGGCGCTCCGTGGACAGGCGGACGGTATAAACGCCCGGTGCCGACTGCTCCAGACGGTATTCATCCAGGCCGGTGACGGCGCCCATGGCGTCGTCCACCCGGCGCAGCGTCACCAGCCGGCCTTTCACATCCAGCGTGGCGTTGACGGAGCGGCCTTCGATGGCCGAGAGAATGATGCCAGTGTCCCGGCCGCAGGGACAGGTTTGATTTTTATCAACGCGCGCGAGGTCGCCGACGTCGAACCGTAACATCTTGTACCAGGGATTATCGAAGGTCGTCACGAGTATCCGGCCTATGTCCGTCCCGCCGTGCTCTTTTTTCAGCGACTGGATATCCACGCGGCAGGAATCGATATTCTGGTGGAGCTTGCCGGCCTCGCACTGCATGAAGATATAGCCGGTTTCGGTGGTACCGTAAGAGCTCGCCAGCGGCGAACTAAAGACGCGCCGTACCTGCCGCAGGTGCAGGCTGGACGGGTATTCGTAAGTAAAAGTAATCAGCCCCGGCTGGAAGAGCTGTTTGTGTTGTCCGGCGGCATAGCGGCAGAGTTTAGCCAGTAGCGAGGGGTTGGCTTCCAGTATTACCGGCTTGAACACGTCCATCTCATGAAGCATCCGGTCCATTATTTGCGGCGTCCAGCGGGAGGGGTCGGTTTTTTCATTAAGATAAAGGAAGCGGGCTAGTCGACGCTTCTCAAGGGGAAGGTCGACTTCGTCCGAGATAAAGCCGACGTTGCGGGCGTTAGCCAGGATAGCTTCAGGCTGGCTGCCCGTGGCCAGGCGCGCCACGTGCCCATTCAGCTTCCAGGAAGACCTCTCCGAGGCGTCCCACCACGCCTGGTTCCAGATGTTGGTCACACGGACGGCGTCGGCGGAGCCGCTGGTCTGGACGAAGCTTATCTCACCGCTTTCCAGTCCCTTTTTGACGTCCTTTCCCGGCGGCACGAAGCCGTCCGGGAAATGCTCGCGGATGTCCTTTTTCGTCAGGGCCGGCAGGGCGGCATAGCGATCGTCGATAGTATGGCCGGGGCCGGGGTCGAATTTACGCCACGCCCGGTACGCGCCCAGCTCGAGCGCCGTCTCCAGGGCTTCCAGCGATTTTTGATAGTATTCCGGCGGAAATCGGTATCGAGAATTCATGAATTCTTTTTCCTAAATCATTATGCCAGGTTTAACACGCGCAAGGCGCGCAGCTGGCATCCGCCGGTTCCAGCAGCCAGTCGATAGCGCTTCGGGATTGTTTTGACATGATGCCTCCCCTCCGGGAGAATCGGGGTCAAAGATAATATTATACGATTACTTGACCCCGTGTCCAACAGGCGGGACTGATTTACCGGGCAATGCAGGCACGGCGCCGGCTTTCTTGAACTGCCTGACCATAGGTATGAGCAGGCCGAGCACGAGCAGGAAGGTAAGCAGGTCCGTGGCGGGGAAGGATAACCATACCCCCCGCTCCCCGAAGAACCGGGGCATGAGCAGCAGCAGCGGGATCATAAAAATCACCGGCCGGGCGATAGCTACGATGAACGTCTGGAGCGCTTTACCTACGGACGGGAAGACCATCGAGCCGACGTTATAGAAGCCGAAGATGGGCAGTACCAGGAATACCAGCTTGGCGATATACGCCGCTTTCTCGATGAGCACTTCGTCGTCGGTGAATATCCTGAATATCGGCTGGGGGAAGAAGTAGAGCACGAAGAACCCCAGCACGCCCACCCCGATGGCGATAGCCGAAGCCAGGATGATGGTCTTGTTGACCAGGTGATAGCGCCGCGCGCCGTAGTTATAGCCGAGGATAGGCTGCATCCCCTGGCCGATGACCATGCTCGGCATCATGGAGAACCACATCACGCGCTGGATGATAAGGAAGGCGGCAATGGCGATGTCGCCGCCGTAGGCTGCCGCCGTTCTCATTATCATCATGGCGGAAAGGCTGCCGGCCGTGGTCTGCACGAAAGAGGCGATGCCGATGACGAAAATCTGCTTCAAGATGCCAAAGTCCGGCCAGAGCAGCCTGCCCCGCACCTTCAAATAGGCGCTGCCGCTTAAATAGTAGATAAGGACGTACCCCGTGGAAATCCCCATGGATA
>JBFYTX010000050.1:0-6402 GCA_041300345.1 Dehalococcoidales bacterium
TAAATAGTATATAATTGGGTTAATAAAAACCTATCCCCCTGCCCCCTTCCCTTGCCAAGGGAAGGGGGAATGAAATAAAGAGAGGGGGCTTTGCCCCCTCTCTAACACTCTTCCCCATCTCCGTTGACGGAGAGGGGGCTACTAAAGTCCTTCCGTAGGAAGGATAAGAGTGAGGCTAAGATGGGGTGAGGTTAATTAAGGAGGTAGGCTATGCTTAAATTTGAAAAAGCCGGGGAATACAAAGACGTTATTTATGAACGAAGCGACTACGTCGCCCGCATCACGTTAAACGACCCCGATACTATGAACACCGGCGTCAAGGACTTCTGGAAAGCCCTAAGCGTAGTCGAGGAAGCCGACGATATTAAAGTCCTCATCATCAAGGGAGCCGGGAGGGCTTTAGCCGCCGGCGCCCCGCTGCATGAGGTCGGCTTCGTCTACGGCTGGAAGGAGCCCAAACCGGGTGATAAAGCCCCCCGGACCCCCATCCGCCACCGGCTCAAGTTCGACCGTAAGCTATTTTACGAGTGCGCCCAGAAGCTCCTCCTTTTTCCCAAGATAACCGTCGTCCAGGCGCACGGCTTCCTGCTCGGCGCGTCCATGGATATGTATATGCTCTGCGACTTCATTATCGGCGCCGAGGACTGCAAGTTCGGGGAGATCGAGGTGCGGCTGGGCATGCCGAACCTGACCATCACCCCGATCATGATCCTGCGCGTTGGCCTCACCAACGCCCTGGACATGTGCCTGACCGGCCGTATGATGGATGGTAAGGAAGCCGCCCGCATCGGCCTCATTAACCGCGCCGTCCCCGTTGAGAAGCTTGAAGAAGAGGTCAACCGCTACGCCGAAGGCTTTGCGAAGTTCCCGCTCGACGGTATTGCCATGGGCAAAGCTTCCAAGCAGGTCGTCTACGATATCATGGGTATCACCAGCGGCCTGACCAACCATTTTATGATGCATTCGATGGGCACCAATATCCACTTCGAGGACGATGATTTCAATTTCTTTAAAGCGCGGCGGGACATGGGTGTGCGGGACGCCATTCATGCTCGTAACAAGTTCTATGAACAGCTGGATAAATAGCTGCCGCCTATCATTCTGAGCGTAGCGAAGAATCTCGGGGAGGGGTGGTGTTGGATACTTGTTAATTGGCTCTTGATACTTACCTCATGGAGGTTAAAGATGTATCCTCTGGAAGGCATTAAGGTCCTCGATTTCTCTATCGCCGTCGCCGCCCCCTTCGGCGGCGCCATGCTGGCGGACATGGGCGCCGAGGTGGTTAAAGTGGAGCGCGTCCAGGGCGAGGCGCAGCGCCTGGGGCTCCCCGCCGGCATGGACGGCTTCCTGGATACTGATACCTCCGGCCTCCCCGATAAGGCCGACTGGATGGCGTTCAACCGCGGCAAGAAAGACCTGGCAGTGGATATAAGGTCGGCGAAAGGCCTGGAAATCGTCCTTAAGTTGGCTAAAGACGCTGACGTCGTTTTACAGAGCTTCCGGCCCGGCGTGGCGGAGCGGCTCGGCATCGGCTATGACGCTATCTCCAGGATCAATCCTCGTGTTATTTATTGCTCTTTCTACGGTTACGGCGAGACGGGCCCGGTCGCCCACCGCGCCGGCGGCGATATGTGGAGCCAGGCCATGTCCGGCATTGTCAGCGTGACCGGCTACCCCGGCGGCGCCCCGCAGATGCTGCCCTTCCCCGCCTGCGACCACGTCGGCGGGATGCTGGTGGCCTATGCGGTGATGACCGCCCTGTTCGTGCGGGAGCGCACCGGCCAGGGGCAGGCGTTTACGGTGAATAATCTCGACGCGGCACTTTATCTCCAGTTCTCCGGTTTTGCTGAGTACCTGGCCGGCGGCAGGATGCCATATAAAGAGGGCCGGAGCTACCAGCCGCCGCCTTTCGGGCCCTTCCGCGCTAAAGACGGGGATGTCCTGACCATTTTTGGCACCGGCCCCGTGTGGTCGACCTTCTGTAAAGTGGTGGGGGTGGAGCACCTGGCCAACGACCCCCGCTTCGCTACCGACGACGCCCGCCGCGAGCGCCGCGAGGAAATCGGTCGTATCCTCGATGAGGCGTTCAGTAAAAAAACCCGCGCCGAGTGGGCGCAGATTTTCCGTGACGTTAAAATGCGCTGCGATCCCTGCCTTACCTATGAGGAAGTCGTCGCCCATCCCCAGCTGGCCGCCAACGATATTATCTGCTCGGTAGACCACCCCTCCCGCGGGAAAGTAAAGATGCTGGGACTCCCCGTCAAGCTGAAAAAGACCCCCGGCAAACCGCAGGGCCCTTCGCCTTTACTCGGCCAGCACACGAAAGAAATTTTGCTCAAACTGGGCTACGAACCTGGAGACATCGCGGCGATGGAAAAGCAGGGGATGATCCGGATTTATAAAAAATAACAGTTTCTTAAACAGGGGAGTGCGCGACAAGAGGGGACAAAGCCCTGGCTTTCTCAGGGGGTGTTTAAGAGCGGCTTCAGCCCCTCTTTCTTTTCTCCCCTCTCCCGACCATCTTCAATTATCGCTATGTCTAATGCTTCGGGTCGGAGAGGGGGCCAGGGGGTTGAGGACTAAAACATATCTGTCTCTGTAGTCGTTAAAAAGAATCTTATTCCAGCACTATCCTGGCGTCCACCGCCACGACTGAATCTTTATACGCGATCACGGGGTTCAAGTCTATTTCTTTGATCTCAGGTGTTTTAGCCACAAAATCCGATACCTTCATCAAGATATCTTCCAGTGCGCTAATGTCCGCCGGCTCCATGCCCCGGTAGCCCTTCAGCAGGCTATATGCCTTGATTTCCTTGATCATCTCCGCGGCGTCCCGTCGCGCGATAGGCACGATACGGAAAGATACGTCCTTCAGCACCTCCACGAATATCCCCCCCAGCCCGAACATGATGACCGGCCCGAACTGCGCGTCCTTGAACGTGCCGACGATGATTTCTATTCCCGGCCGCGCCATGCCTTCCACCGCCGCCCCTTCGATTTTAGCCTCGGGGAATTTCTCTTTAGCCGCCTTCATAATTTCGCCGAAGGCTTTCGCCACCTCGGTCTTGTTTTTCAACCCCACCTTTACCCCGCCGGCGTCGGTCTTGTGGACGATGTCCGGCGAGGCTATCTTTAAGACCACCGGGAACCCGATTTCCGCTGCGATTGCCCCGGCCTGTTTGCGGTTGGTCGCCAGCCTCGTTTCTACCACGGGCACGCCGATTTCTCTAAAGATTTGTTTGGCTTCGGTCTCCGTCAGGATTGTCCTGCCCTGGCTTTTTGCGCTGGCTATGATCTGGCTTTTTCGGCTCATTATCGACTCCCCTTCGCTTCCTATGGCCAGAGCTCTTGCGCTACGTCGTCCAGCCCTAGCTCCAGCAGCCTATCCCGGCTGGGCCTGGCGGTCACCCGGTCCCAGTCTATTGCCCCGAGGTTCCAGTAGACCTGCGCGTCGAGATCGGCGGTAACGCCCGCCAGCGGCCCTTCCGTCTGCGGCGGCTGCCCGATAATCCGCCCGTGCACCTTGCGCTGTATGGGATTATCGCCTTCCCGCAGGGTAAAAACATGCCGCATGGTGCCGATGCGCGCCCCGCACTTGAGGATTTCTTTCAGTGGGCGTTCCCACCCCGTCACCGCCGCCAGGAATTCCGCCGCGTACTGCGCGCCGTTGGTCATCGTGTTGACGTGCAGGCAGAGCCCGGCGGCGTTGATGACCAACCATCCGTAGTTACTCGGCCCGAAGCCAGCGGTGTGGCGGCCCGGGGTGGGGTCCATTTTATACCTGGCGGCAGTCGGCATGCCGGCAAACCCGGGGAAATCGAACCTAGGGTCATGCAGTCCGAGTTCCTGCCCGCCGATGTGCACCGCGTATTCCTCGGCGTCCTTCCCGAGCCTCTCCGCGGCTTTTTTTACGCCGTCCGCCAGCACCTCCCCGAAGCCCTCACGCCTTGCCATTTTTTCCAACATGGTAATCATGGCGCTGTGGTTGCCCCACTTTAGATCGATACCGCCGGTGTCCTTTTTCGTGATGAGGCCGTGCTCGTAGCATTCCATGGCGAAGGCGATGATCGTCCCGGCGGAAATGGTGTCGATACCGTACGCATTGCAGATATGGTTGGCCATGGCGATGGCCTCGGCGTCGGTGCAGAGGCACATCGCCCCGAAGGCGGCCGCGGTCTCGTATTCTGGCCGCTTGGTGCCGGCGGGATATTTATACTCGCCGGTCCCGTCTTTCAACCTGCCGTGGCAGGCCACCGGGCAGCGCCAGCACCCGCTGCGACTTGCCACGTTGGCGTTAAGAATCTCCTTGCTTAGCCCCGATACATCGGGGAGCTCCGTCACGCCCACCCCGCCCCAGTTCTTGACCGGCGTGTCCCCGCTGTGCGCTGAGTTGTCGGTGTGCGAGGACGTGCCGAAGTTGTGCAGCCCGTTGCGCGCCGGGCTCTTCATGATGACGGCCAGGTAGTCTTTCCTTAGTTTTTCCACCCCTTCGGGGTCAGCTAAAGACACTTTTCCTTCCCCCCGCACCGCCACCGCCTTGAGCTTTTTCGAGCCCATCACCGCCCCCAGCCCGGAGCGTCCCGCCGCTGAGCCGTTATTGGTGATGATGGAGGATATCAGGGAAAGTTTCTCTCCCGCCGGCCCGATAGCGATGACCCTGGTATCGCTAGCTGTTTCTTCTTTAATAATGTCCTCGGTCTCGAAGGTGCTTTTTCCCCTGAAGTGCCGGGCGTCCCGCAGCTCCGCCTTGCCGTTATCGATATACAGGTAGACCGGCTCCGGCGAAATACCGGTGAAAAAAACGCCGTCATAGCCGGCAAACTTAAGATGAGGTCCGAAGTACCCGCCGCAGTTGGCATCGCCCCAGCTCCCCGTCAGCGGAGATTTTCCCACTACCGCGTAGCGGCAGCCGAGGGGAGTAGGGGTGCCGGTCAGCGGGCCGGTCATGATGCCGAGGGTGTTCTCCGGGCCGAGTGCGTCTACCCCGCCCTTTTGCCGGCTGTACAGGATTCTAGCGCCCACGCCGTATCCCCCGATGAAGTCCTTACACAGGTTTTCACCGGGGTTTTCTTCTCTTATCTGCCCCCGTGAAAGGTCTATGAACAGGAGCCTATCCAGGTATCCGCCGGTCATAACTATCCGTCCTCCATTGCGTGCCGATTTTCCTGGTGACTGGCGTTTGGCTAAAGCCGTGCGCCGGTTTAATTATCCGTTTTTCCGTAGGGTGCGTCAAGGGTTGTTGACCTGTTTTGATAATTGACCTCATCTGTGATATAAATTGGGGTGTTCAACATATCAGCCTCGGGACGGGAGGATGCAAGATGGAAAGATTTCACGAAATTTTGGAAAAGCGGCACGATTACGCACGCGACTGGAAGAAGCGGACCGGCGGCAGGGTCGTTGGCTATTACGAGCCCTACATGCCGGAGGAGACCGTCTACGCCGTCGGAGCCTTACCGGTTAGATTATTAGCCCGGCACGAGCCGGACGACGTTACCGACCGCCAGATGTACGCCAACTGCGCCTGCTCGCGGGACATCCTCAACCAGTTCATCAAGGGCCGCTATGATTACATAGACGGCCTGGTCAACGCCGAGGGCTGCCAGTGGATGCTCAACGCCTTCCAGACAACTTTAAACAACCAGCCGGAGCTGTTTAACCATTACGTTTTCGTGCCCGACTACGTTGACGGCAAGACCTCCAAAGACCTGATGCGCTCCGAATGCAGCGTGTTTAAGAACGCCTTGGAAAAGTGGGTCGGTAAGCCTGTTACCGACGCCGCCCTCGACCTTGCTATCGACGTTTATAACGAAAACCGTCGCCTGATGCGCCAGGTCTATGAGCTGCGGCGGGCGGACAACCCGGTTGTGCTCGGGTCCGAGGCCATGGAGATGGTGCTCGCCAGCCAGGTAATGGACAAGGCGGAGATGAACAAGCTGCTTAAGGACGTTATCGCCAGGCTGGCGGAGAGGCAGCCCCGTAAAGATACCGGCATCCGATTGATGCTTATCGGCAGCGAGACCTCCGATGCGGCTTTAGAAAAAATGGTGGAAGAGCTTGGCGCCAACGTCGTTATCGACGAGCTCTGCACCGGCAGCTGCTATTTCTGGAACGAGGTCATCCCCCAGGCCGACCGCCTGATGGCGATATCTCTACGTTATCTCAGCCGCCCCCACTGCGCCCTGAAGGACAATAACTGGCGCCGCCGCCCCGCTCATATCTACGAGCTTTACGAAGACTACCAGGCGCACGGCGTCATCATCGCCAAGCAGATTTACTGCCACCCCCACGGCACGGACAACCCGCTTATCTGGAAGGCCCTCCGCGAGCGCAACATTCCTTTCCATTTCCTTGAGCGCGATACAACTTTGCCTTATGAGGAGACCCGCCTCCGCCTGGAGG
>JBFYTX010000201.1:0-3390 GCA_041300345.1 Dehalococcoidales bacterium
CGGAGCCAGGCACGCGGAAGGTATTATTATCCGGGCGGGGTACCGCTTTTTCCACGGGCTTGGCCGCCTGCGGGGCCCAGTCGTAGGGGACGCGGTAAGCGCGGTAGACCATATTCATGGGGCGCTTTTTTTGCGTATAGGGGCTCAGGAACTCCCAGACGATTTCATTCTGCGGCGTGACTTCCAGGAAGCGGCCGTTGTTGCCTTCGGTAATGAGCGTGTTGCCGTTGGGGAGGCGCTGCGCCGAGCTGACGAAGCTGCTGTAGAGCGAGCCGGCACCCGGTACGCCCGGGGCCGGAGGGCGAGGGTACTGCCAGGCTATTTCCAGCGTCAGCGGATTGAACTCGAGGACGCGCGAGTGGTCCCGGAGGGCGTTATTGAGGCCGGCAGGGGAGCCGGGATTGGGAGCGCCGTAGCCGGCGTGCCCGCCGTTATCGAAAACGAGGATATTGCCTTCGCCGGGGAGGCCGCGGGGTATAAGGTGCGCGTGGTGCTGGCCGATGATTTGCCCCATCTTCCGCAGCTCCGGGGTGGCGGTATAATAGGGGCCGAGCTTCCAGACTATTTTACCCGTCTTTCTATCGGTAATGGCGATGATGTTGGCCTGGCGGCTGTCCCAGATGATGTTATCCGGGTGAAAGCGGGCGTCACCGGCATCGTGCCAGCGGTTGGGCCCCAGGGTGGACATAGCGTTAATGTGCATCCAGTCGCCCACGCCGCCGCGCAGCACAAGGTCGGGGTTGCGCTCTATGGTATTCTTCGCTTCTTCACTGAAGCCCAGCTCGTCGAAGTGCTCAGAGCAGTTCCACTCCCAGGTGACATCGCCTTTTTCGTCGACTTCAATGAAAGCGTCGTCTACCAGCGGGTGGCCGCTGATGCGCGTATCGGTAAGGTTCTTATGGCAGAGTATGAGCGTCTTACCGCCGCCCGTTTTAGCCTCCATGCCGGGGACGTAATAGCCCACGGGATTGCCCTCGCGCTGATAATCGTGGTGCTGGCGGGCCATCCAGCGCGGTTTCTGGCGGGGGTCCTTGACGCGCTCGTATTTTTCGAATTTCCAGACGATGCGGCCTTCCCAGTCCACTTCTACAAGGTCGACCATGTCCTGGTAGCCATACTTGGGATTGCGGCAGGCGGTGCTGCCCATGACCGTGCCGCCGGGGAGCATCTTGATGGGCATGCCGTCCAGCCCGCGCCAGTTATTGACGATGCTGCCGTTCATATCGATAAGGACGGTGCCGACGTCGTTTTTCTGGAAGAGGGTGGCGTTGAAAAGGGTGAAGCCGTTCCAGCATTTGTCCGGGTAGTAAATGGTAGTGCCCCTGGGGAATACGGTCGGCGGCATATTCGGCCTCCTGATAAAGTTTTGGAAACAGTATAATGGTTTGGAAGGGAAAACTCAAAAGTTAACCTTTGGAAATCCACCGGGCGGTAAATATGGGTGCTGCCCTGTATATTCACGAGTAATATATCGTCCGACGATATAACGTATAACGATATATATTACCCGCTTATGCCGGCGACGCCTCCGGACTGCGTTAAGACAGGTCAAAATCTCCCTCTTGTCCCTCCTTGCCAAGGAGGGAGGATGATTCGCTATAGTCTAGCGTCCTCGGAGTATACATCCGGGCGGTAAATATGGGTGCTGCCCTGTATGTTCACGAGTAATATATCGACAGTCGATATAACGTGTAACGATATAATACCGGCTTATACAGGCGACGCCTCCCGACTGCGCAGTACGTATTAACCCCGCCGCTCCGAGACCCTCGCTGCGCTCATGTTGACATAAAAAGGCAGATTAAAATACAAAACCCATTGAGGGAGAAGGAAAGAGCAACCAGGGAGTAAGCTTCGACAGACTCCTTGGAGGATGCCAATACCCCCAAGTAGAAATTTTTAGGTTACCTTGGATTTCGCCCATACGTGGTATGGGTGCTTTCACGGGAATGACAAATTGTGGGAGGGGAAAAGGTGGGGCATACCGCCTCAGGAGGTTTGGTCCCGACATGTCGGGACGTGCGAAGCCGCGGCAAGACAAACCCTTAAAAAACAACTCCCCTTCCCCGAGCCGCTAGGCGAGTAGGGAAGGGTCAGGGATGGTTTCCATGTAAGAGATAAAAGGCGAAGAAAGAGATTGCCACGCCTTGGCTGCTACGCGCGGAGCGTCCCCCTCACCTTAATCCTCTCCCTCGGTGGGGAGAGGAGAACAAGGAAGGGCGTTATCAATGGGGCTCGCAATGACCGGACTACGTTAACCCGCCTGCGTTAAAACTCCGGCAGGCAAGCAAGGGAGACGGGAAATATGTGCGCAAGTGCGCAGTAGCGTATATAATTAGCTTCAAATAAATTGATTATTGACGCAGTTGCGCAATTACTTTATAATCGTTCGGGAGTTAAAAAATGCCGGTTATCTGCATCGCTAATCAAAAAGGCGGCGTGGGCAAGACGACCACCGCTGTAGCGCTGGCGCACGGCTTGAGCGAGCACAAAAAGCGCGTGCTTTTACTGGACTGGGACCCGCAGGCCAGCCTCACTATCAGCCTGGGCATAAACCCGGAGACTTTAAAGCTCACGGGGTACGATGTCCTGACGAGCTTTATCAGGAACAACGGCAAGGTCTCCATGCGGGACGCCATCATCCCCAGCGGCATCAAGCGTATCGATGTCGTCCCGGCAAACGTCGAACTGTCACAGGCGCAGCTCGACCTGGTGAACGCCTTTACCCGCGAGCTGATATTGAGGGATATGCTGAAGCAGGTGCGCAAAGAGTACGATTATGTCCTCATCGATTGCCTGCCGAGCCTGGGGCTGCTGACCGTCAACGCGCTTTCCGCCGCCGACAGCGTCCTGATTCCCCTCCAGGCCGATTTCCTGGCGATGAAGGGGCTGGCGATGCTTTTAAACACCATCATGCACGTGCAGGAGAGGGTTAATCCATCGCTGGAAATCCTGGGCATCCTGTTCACCATGACCAACACGCGCACTTTACACAGCCGGGAGGTCATCGAGGTTACGAAGAGGGCCTTCGGCGATAAGATAAGGGTCTTCAATACCACCATTCCCATCAGCGTGCGCTTTAAAGAAGCCCCGGCGGCCGGGGAATCGATACTCGAATACGCTAAAAATTCCGAAGGGGCGGAGGCCTACAGACTACTGACGAAAGAGGTGCTGCATGAAAAGAGCTAAGATAACCGAGGAACTGGCTTACGGTTCCGCTTTAAACCGCCTGACCGGCGGCGACCGACCGGCGGCGCCTCCCGCAGTGAAACCGGCCGTACCGATTGCGGCGCCGGTAAAAGCATCCGTAATAAAACTTTCCGTCTTCCTCAACCGCGACGAGGACGCGTACCTGGAAAACCTGGCCTCCACCGCCAAGTTCAGCGGGGG
>JBFYTX010000102.1:0-4467 GCA_041300345.1 Dehalococcoidales bacterium
TGCTTGAATGTGTTATCAAGTGGACAGCGGAAAGAAATTTAAACATCACTCCCTACGGCCTTGATCTTTCCGAGGGACTAATAGAGTGTGCGAGACAACGGCTACCTGAATACAAACAGAATTTCTATGTCGGTAATGGCTGGTTTTGGCAGAAGCCTGTCAAGTTTGACTATGTCCGCACTGAGGTCGTTTACGTGCCACAACAGCTGCAAAAACGATATATCAAGAGGATAATTGAAATGTATCTAGCAGAGGGAGGCAATCTTTTGCTTACCGAATATCGTTCAAGTAAAGATCCTCCTGATAAACCATGGATTGACCAGACGTTAAAAAAATGGAAGATAAATATAACCAAACAGGTATCGGGCTTCTATGATACTAAGGAACTCACCAGAGTCGTTGTTATCATGAAATAATTCAGAGCAGGCGGTCAGCCGGGCTCTCAACAAATAGCCATACCTCTTGAATCCTCCCTCTTAAAATGCTATCCTGTTTATATCTGTTTTTATCGGGACCAGGATGAGGAGGTGAGCGTATGCTGAAAGACATTTTAAAGATACTGGAAAACGACGCCCGCGCTACCGGTCGGCAGATTGCTACCATGACCGGTCTCTCCCCCGAAGAGGTTGATAAGCTCATCAAGCAGGCGGAGAAGGATCGGATTATCCTTAAATACGCGACCGTCGTCAACTGGGACAGGGTCGAGAGCGACGGGCTGGTCTGGGCGCTCATCGAGGTCAGGGTCAAGCCTGAGCCGGAGGTCGGGTTCGATTCCATCGCCGGGCGCATCGCCCAGTACGAGCAGGTGCGTTCCCTCTTTCTCGCTTCCGGCACCTACGACCTGCTGCTGGTCGTCGTCGGCAAGACGGAACGGAAGATCGCCGACTTCGTTTCGCAGAACCTGTCCCACCTCGGGGGCGTGCAGGGCACGGTTACCCATTTCGTGCTGAAGCGCTATAAGGACGACGGGGAGATCCTGGAAGGCGGGGAGGCCTATAAAAGACAGCCCGTGATACTATAATAGGGTTTTCTTACTGGAGAAACATGCCTGTGAAACCGACCAATCAGTCCCAATTAAACAAAATAATCTCGGACAGGACCAACCGGCTTTCCCCTTCCGGGATACGCAAGTTTTTCGATCTCCTGGCGGGAATGGAGGGTGTTATTTCGCTGGGCATTGGCGAGCCGGACTACGCCACGCCCTGGCATATCAGTGAGGCGGCGGTGAAGTCCCTGGAGCGGGGCTATACCATGTACACCTCCAACTCCGGCATCCCCGAATTGCGCGAGCTGACCGCAAAACATCTGAAAGAGAGATATAAGGTCGACTACAACCCTTATGGCGAGATTCTCATCACCGTAGGGGTCAGTGAGGCCCTGGACCTGGCGATGCGCGCCATCCTGAACCCCGGCGACGAGGTCATCATGACCGACCCTCATTACGTGGCTTATTCCGCCAGCGTTATCCTCGCCGAGGGCGAGCCGGTGATGGTTCCCACTTTCCCCGGTAACAATTTCGCCCTTGAGGCCGCCGACATCGAGCCTAAGATAACGAAAAAGACCAGGGCGATACTCATCGGCTTCCCCTCCAATCCCACCGGCGCCGCCATGACCCGGCAAAAGCTCCTGGATATTGCCGGCGTAGCCCGGCGTCATAACCTGATTGTCATCTCCGACGAAATTTACGCGCGTTTGACCTATGACGGTGAGCATACCTGCTTCGCCAGCCTGCCGGGCGCTAAGGAAAACACGATTTTGCTCAACGGCTTTTCCAAGGCTTACGCCATGACCGGCTGGCGCATCGGGTACGCCGCGGCTTCTCAGGAGATTATCGCGGCCATGACCAAGATCCATCAATATACCATCATGAGCGCCCCCACCCCCGCCCAGGTGGCCGCCATCGAGGCTTTAAAGACCGGCGAGCCGGACGTGGTAGAGATGGTGGCTAGCTATAACCAGCGCCGCAAGTTCATCGTCAAGGGGCTGAACGATATCGGCATGCCCTGTTTTGAGCCTAAGGGCGCTTTCTATGCCTTCCCGTCCGTCGCAAATACCGGCATGACCTCCGAGGAGTTCTCGGAGAAGCTACTCATGGAGGAGAAGGTCGCCGTCGTGCCCGGCTCGGCTTTCGGTGCCTGCGGGGAAGGCTTTGTGCGCTGTTGCTACGCTACTTCCCTTGCCGGCATCGAGGAAGCCCTGGAGCGCATGGGCCGGTTCGTAAAGAGGCACAAGAAATAGCGGATCCCGGTTGGCTGTTAACGCCTCGTAGCCGCTAGCCCGTATTGTTCATATCTGCGGCTTACCCGTATTTTTTTATTTGTAATATTGGTAGTATTTGTAGTATTGGTAATATTCTGTTTTAGGTCTCTACCACAAAATCAAACGTCGCTCTCTGCCCTTCCGCCGTGTCTTTAACATCCATCACCGTGCCTTTTTCAAACAGGGAGTCGGTTTTGTTTTTCTTCTCCCCCGGGAAGTACAGCTGTACGGTCAGTATCGGTGAGTTTTCATTAGCCCTCACCTTGGCGTGGATGTGGGGAGCGCGCATCATATAGTCCATCGGCCTGACCGTCTCCAGCCGGTAGCGCCCGTCTTTATCGGCGTACTGGTGGCCCCGCAGGTTGTAGCCGATATTATCGTACCGGCCGTTGCCGTCCGCCTGCCAGAAGTCCAGCCAGGCACGTGGCAACGGTTTCCCGTTCCTGTCCATCACCCGCCCCTCCAACACCAGCTTCTTGCCGGCGGTGCCTTCCCCGGCGATATTGCCGCGCTCCGGCGAGCCGGATGTGTAGTATGGCCCTTCATCGACCGGCGGCGTCAGCGGTAGCCTGCGTTCTGATTGGATTTTTTGTACTTTTGGCATATATGTCTCCCATAAAAGCTATTTCGATAGTTGAATTATAGACCCTGAGGGTAGCGATGTCTGTAAGAAATGTCACAATGCGCGCGCCGTGCGCTTGTCCTGCCGTCTCAACAGCAGCACTATCCCCATCGAAGCCGCCGCGATGACCGCCCCCATGATGAACGCCCCGTTATAGCTCCCTGTCAGGTCGAAGATCTTTCCCGCCAGCCACGGCCCCAGCGCCCCGCCCAGGCCGATGAAGAACACGGTCAGTCCCATGATGGTGGCCATCGACCGTACCCCGAAGTACCTCCCGATGACCACCGGGATCTGTGTCACTTCGCTGCCGTAAGGGATGCTGAAAAGCGCCGCGAAGAGGTAAAACGACCAGGCGGAACGGGTGAAAATCAGGAGGACGAAGGACAGCGCCAGGAAAAGGCACGTCAGGATGAGGCTCTTGTACAGGCCTATCTTTTCGGCGATGACGCCCATTGACAGCCGGCTGGCAATGCTGGCCGCCCCGATTACCCCGATAAATGTGGCCGCCACCAGAGGGTCGATGCCTGTGTCGGTAGCGTAGTTGACCAGGTGGACCATGACGATTTGGGTGCCGAAAAAGAACAGCAGGAACGCTGCCATGATCAGGTACAGGCGGCTGTCCCTGGCGGCCTCGCCGAGTGATGCGCCTTCGGGAGGCGGCGTTTTCCCGGTTGCCGTCACTCTCCGCTCCGGCGGCGGGCGCAGCAGCAGCGCCCCGATGACCATCAGCGAGCCGGCGGCAATACCGATGACGGCGAAAGCCGGTCCCCATTCCAGCGCTTCCACGAGGCGCTCGGCGGAGGGCACGATCAGGAAGGTCCCCAGTCCCGACCCCGAGGCCACGATGCCCAGCGCGAGCCCCCGGTTTTTCGTAAACCAGCGCGTCACCAGCGCCGTCCCGATGCCGAAGATGCCGCTCATGCCGATGGCTTCAACCACCGCATATGTCAGGAAGAATTGCCACAGGTTCTCTATCCGGCTGGAAAGGAGGTAGCCCGCGCCCATCATCAGGCCGCAGAAGACCATGACCTTCCGGCCGCCGTAACGGTCGGCCAGCCAGCCGGTGCCGATCGCGGCGGCGCCGCGGATGACCGTCGCCAGCGAGTATATCAGGGACACGGTCGCCCTGTCCCATTGAAATGCTTCGGCTAACGGCTTGAAAAACACGCTGTAGCTGTAGATAAGCCCGTAGGTAACGAAGATCATCAGGGCGCAGGCTGTCACGATGACCCGGCCGTAGCCTGTGGAGCGAGTGTCTGCACCGTCCGGATACGGGGGTTTTTGCTGCATAGGACGATTCCCGGGACGAAAAGATGGATTGGATTCGGGGCGGCTGTTTATCCCAGCCCCACTTTTTGCTTGACCTCGGCCAGCATCCGCTCCGCCAGCGGTCGGGCCCTGTCCGCCCCCTCTTTAAGGACCCCGTCGATGTACCCTGCATCTTTGGTCAGGGCCTGGTAGCGTTCCTGCAGCGGCCGCAGCGCCTCGATGATGACCTCGGCTAGGGCTTTCTTGAGGTCGCCGTAGCCTTTGCCCGCGAATCTGGCTTCGATTTCTTGCCGGTTTTGTCCGGTGAAGGCGTGGTA
>JBFYTX010000112.1:0-3395 GCA_041300345.1 Dehalococcoidales bacterium
TCATCGAATCGGGGTCCGCGGTCATGCAGCAGGGGTTCGTGGTGATCAAGGCGGCGCAGGCAGCCAAAGCCGGCGCCAGCCTCGGCGAGATAAAAGACATCATCCAGCAGACCCTGCCGCGCGTGGAGATGCGGGCCGCCTTCGATACGCTGGAATACCTCAAGAGGGGCGGACGCATCGGCAAGGCGCAGGCATTCATGGGGTCGGTGCTGCGGATAAACCCCATTATCACCCTGAAAGACGGCCTGGTAGAGCCGGCCGGGCGGGCGCGCTCGCGCGCCAAGGCCATCGACCAGCTCTATGAATTCGCGGCGAGCTACAAGCATATCGAAGGGCTAGCCGTGGAAGGGGCTGCCTGCCCGGAGGACGTCGACCGCATGATTGAGCGACTGGGGGCCATCTTTCCCAAAGATAAAATCCTGCGCTCGCGGACGACGCCGGTCATCGGGGCGCACACCGGACCTGGCCTGCTGCTAGTGGCGGTGATGGGGGATAAGTAATATTATAGATTGACCTCACCCCCTTTAGTTCCCCCTCTCCGTACACGGAGAGGGGGAACTAAAGGGGGTGAGGTTTTTATTTGTGCTTTTCGCCACGATTAACGATATAATATTTCCAGATGGATACCGCCGCTTTGCGCAAGGTCCTGGCGCTCGAGGAGAAGAAGGGCTATAACGATAGCGCGGTGTTCGGCGGGCTGGATAAGTTCCTGCGCAACTGGTCAGCCAAGACTGCCGAGGCATTGCCCGCACCGCGCTTTTTAAAACGTTTCCACCAGCTTTTCAACGCCGGCTACGGCCCGAAGAGACCGGCGGAACGCCGGGTATGGTCACTAGAAACTCTTGGTTTTTTAGACGAAATTGAAAACAAAAAGACCGTCGCTGCTCCTAAGCCTCCCATGGGAAAAAAGCCTGCGCCTAAAACCAAAACAACAACGGCGAAGGTGAAAAAAGTCGCAACGCCGGCATCACCCTCAGCGTTAGACGCCCCGATAACGGTCGTCAAAGGCATCAGCACCGGTCTCACCGCCAGCTTCGGGAAAATGGGTGTCAAGACGGTGCGCGACCTGCTCTACTTTTTCCCCCACCGCCACCTCGACTACTCCCAGCTCAAGTACATCTCTCAGCTGACCGAGGGGGAGGAACAGACCATCGTGGCTAACGTCTGGCAGGCGCAGGAGACGCGGCCGGGGGGCCGCCGCAGCGCTGAAGCCATCGTGGGCGACGAGACGGGCAACATCCGCGCCGTCTGGTTCAACCAGCCCTACCTGGCGAAGACGCTGACCACCAACGCCCGCATCATGCTGAGCGGTCGCGTCACCCTTTTCAAGGGCCGCCACGTGTTCCTCTCGCCGGAATGGGAGCTCATCGAGGGACAGGACCCGGTGCATACCGCGCGGCTAATCCCCGTTTATCCTTTGACGCATGGCCTGAGACCGCGGCAGGTCCGTCGGCTGATGAAAGGTTTTATCGACCAGTGGGCGGGACAGGTCGACGATTTCCTGCCCGAAGAGCTGCGGCATCGACTCAATCTCCTGGAGCTGCCGGCGGCCATCGCCCAGGCTCACTATCCCGACGACACCGCGGTCAAGGACAGGGCGCGCGTCCGGCTGGCCTTCGACGAACTTTTCCTGCTGCAACTGGGCGTGATGAGCCGCAAACGCAACTGGCAGGAGGGACGGCCGGGCTGTCCCTTCGACGTTAAAGCGCAGGCGCTGGCAAGATTTATAAAGTCGCTCCCCTTTGCCCTCACCGCCGCCCAGAACAAGGTCCTCGGAGAGATCATGGCGGACCTGCAAAAGAACCAGCCGATGAGCCGGTTGCTCCAGGGAGAGGTCGGCAGCGGCAAGACGGTGGTGGCCACGGCGGCCCTGCTGGCGGCGGCCGCCACGGGATTTCAGGCGGCGTTCATGGCGCCGACCGAGATCCTGGCCGAGCAGCACTTCGCCACGATAAGCCAGCTACTTACCAGGCTGGGTAAAGAAGAAGGGGAGGACCATCTGAAGAGCTATACGGGTATCCTGCCGCAACCGCTCAAAGTGGCCCTGCTTATCGGGGACATCAAGCAGGCCGGCAAGAGACAGCTACAGAAGCAGATAAAACAGGGTGACATCGATATCGCCATCGGCACGCACGCCCTCGTCCAGAAAGGCGTGGAGTTCCATAAGCTGGGGCTGGCCGTCGTGGACGAGCAGCACCGGTTCGGGGTGGAGCAGCGCTCGGCGCTGAGGGAAAAGGGGTTCAGTCCGCACATGCTGGTCATGACCGCCACGCCGATACCGCGCACGCTGGCGCTGACACTCTACGGCGACCTCGACCTCTCGGTCATCGACGAGCTGCCGCCGGGCCGGCAGATAGTAAAGACAAAATGGCTCAAGCCGGGGCAGCGGGACAGTGCCTACGCCTTCCTGCGCAAGCAGGTCAAAGAAGGGCGGCAGGCCTTCATCCTCTGCCCGCTGATCGAAGAATCGGAGGCGGTAGCCGCCCAGGCGGCGGTGGTGGAATACGAGCGGCTTTCCCGGGAGGTCTTCCCCGACCTGCGGCTGGGGCTATTGCACGGCCGGCTGGCCTCGGCGGAAAAGGACAGGGTCATGGCGGAGTTCCGCGCCGGGGAGCTGGATATTTTAGTATCGACACCGGTCATCGAGGTGGGGATAGACATCCCCAACGCCACGGTGATGCTGATAGAGAGCGCCGACCGCTTCGGGCTGTCGCAACTGCACCAGTTCCGGGGATGGGTGGGGCGGGGCAAAGAGCAGAGTTACTGCATGCTGCTGGCGGAAAACCCGAGCGAAGTGGGGCGGGCGAGACTTGACATAATAGAGAACACCCAGGACGGTTTCAAGCTGGCCGAGGCCGACCTCAAGATGAGGGGGCCGGGGGAGTTCTTCGGCACGCGGCAAAGCGGCCTGCCCGACCTCCGCATGGCCAAGATATCAGACGTAGCCCTGCTGGAGCTCGCCCGCAAAGAGGCGGTCGGGTTGTTCAAATCGGACCCCAGACTGGAGAAAGGGGAGAACCGCTTGATGGCAGGGGAGATGGCGAGGGTCTGGGCGGGGGCGGGAGAATGGAGCTGAAGGTGTGAGAATTATGAAATGGAATATCATAGCAACATTAGTTTTGTCTATACTTTTAATCGCGGTTAGCTGCAGGCCGACGGGACAAACGAGTGAGGCGCCTACCACAACTGTACCCAGCGACCTGCCGGATGCCATTATCCTGGCCGTCGGTCTGGAAATCCCGTGGGCGCTGGATTTCTTACCCGACGGCGATATTATTATTACCGAAAGGCACGGCCGTATAAGGCGATACGACAGCGCGCTGGGGCTGATCCCGGAGCCGCTGTTCGTGATCGACGTGTGGGCCGGAGGCGAAGGCGGCCTGCTGGGGATAGCA
>JBFYTX010000126.1:0-6966 GCA_041300345.1 Dehalococcoidales bacterium
TTCAAACAGTTTGTGGAGATGATGGAGGGTGAGTCAGGCAGAAAAGAGTGAAAAGGAGGCATGTATGAAAAAGAGTTGGAAACTGATCGGCTTGTCATTCCTGGTAGTGGTAATGATTTTAGCCATCGCGGGGTGCGCCAAACCCTCAATAGTCGGGGAATGGCAATCGACGGAGGACGCGAACGTTCACCTGGAGTTTACCCAGAGCGGGAACCTCATCATCGATACCGGGAACGGTATTATCACCGGGACGTATGAGCTCCTGAGCGATAACTACGTCAAGGTGGAAATCAGCGGCCTGGCCGGCCTGCTGGTGTTTTTGTCTAGCAAGGACACCTGGAAATACGAGGTGACCAAGAGCGACCTGAATTTAAGCGTGGATAGCACGAGCAAGGACTTTACACGGGTAGACTAATAGTTAAGCAGAGGGTCTTAGGGAGGCGCAGCCTAATGAAAACAGGGAGTGCCCGAGAGGGGCGTTAGCCCCTCTCTCTAAAACCTCCCCCTCTCCTGCGAGGAGAGGGGGACACAGGGGGTGAGGAAAAAGAAGATGAAAGTAAAATACAACAAATTGGATGCTTTAGAAAAGTTATTAATGAACTTATACAAGTATTTAGAGTTAGTTGCAGGTTGTTTAGACAACAAGGCTAGCCAAGAGGAACGTAGGACAGCTTTTACTCTAAATTCAGAAATCGTAAGTAGTCTAGGGTATTTACAAAATCTTGTAAATGGATTATGTGTACCATTCGCGGCTAATATGACCAATGAATGGTTCAAGGCACTTAAACTCCCCATTAATACTGAGGCACGAAATGCATTATTAGTATGTATTCAAGCAACTAACAAAGCCATTGGTAAAATGAAAAATGATATTGAAATTGGTAAAAGGAATAAACTGGGAATACTTAAAAACAATAACGAGACTAGTTCAAAGCCACCTAAAGCCTTTATCGCCCACGGCGGAAGGTCTGGAATATTAGATAAACTACGCGAATTTGTTGAAGCTCTTGGGATAAAACCAATAATTGTTGAATTATCTGCATCAAAAGGAATGTCAGTTGATGATAAAGTCAATAATTATATTAAAGACGCAGATTGCGGTATAGTTCTTGCCACAAAAGGGGGCATAATAGACACTAAAAGTAAAAAGCCTATTCAACATCCAAGATTAAACGTTATTGATGAATTAGAGAGATTAAGAGCTGCTTTCCCCGAAAAAACAATCCTTCTGGTAGAAAGAGGCGTTGATCTGCCATCAAATATCAGCGGTTTAACCTATGAACCGTTTGTTGGACAAAGCATGGATAGGGCTTTTTCAGCAATCGCCCGAGAGTTAGTGTCTTTTAGTATCTTGAGAGCAATGAAACCTACGAAGGAGCAAAAATCTTGACCTATAAACCCTCTAAAGTCCTGATCATCGGCTCCGGGCCCATCATCATAGGGCAGGCGGCGGAGTTCGACTACGCCGGGACGCAGGCCTGCAAAGCCATGCGCGAGGAAGGCGTTACCTCCGTCCTCGTTAACTCCAACCCCGCCACCATCATGACCGATGAAGACGTCGCCGACATCGTCTATATAGAGCCGCTCACGGTGGAGATGCTCACCCGAATAATTGACAGGGAAAGGCCGGACGGGCTGCTACCCACGCTCGGCGGGCAAACGGGGCTCACTCTAGCCCACGAGCTGGCCGAGGCGGGCGTCCTGGAAAAATACAACGTGCGCAGCCTCGGCACGTCTATAGATACCATCCGCGCCGCGTCCAACCGCGAGCTGTTCAAGAAGCTCATGGCCAGCATCGGGGAGCCCATGCTGGAAAGCCGGACGGTCAATACCGTATATGATGCTAAAAAAGCCGCGGAAAAGCTCGGGCTGCCCCTCATCATCCGCCCTTCTTTCACGCTGGGGGGGACAGGGGGAGGGGTCGCCTACACTACCCAGGACCTGGAGGAAAAGGCGGCGGCAGGACTCGCGGCCAGCCCCATCCGGCAAATACTCCTGGAGCAATGGGTGGGCGGGTGGAAAGAGATAGAGTACGAGGTCATGCGGGACGCTGCCGACAACTGCATCACCGTCTGCAACATGGAAAACTTCGACCCCATGGGGGTGCACACCGGCGACAGCATCGTCGTAGCGCCCAGCCAGACATTGACCGACAACGAATACCAGATGCTCAGAACGGCCAGTTTGAATATCATCCGCGCATTAAAAATCGAAGGCGGCTGCAACGTCCAGCTCGCCCTCGACCCGTGCAGCCAGAAATACTATGTCATCGAGGTCAACCCCAGGGTCAGCCGCAGTTCGGCGCTGGCCTCCAAAGCCACCGGCTACCCGATAGCGCGCGTGGCCGCCAAGATCGCCGCCGGCAAGACCCTCGACGAAATCCCCAACGCCGTCACCGGCAAGACGATGGCATCGTTCGAGCCGGCTCTTGATTATGTAGTTGTGAAAATACCGCGCTGGCCGTTCGACAAGTTCGCCAGCGGGGACCGGGTCATCGGCACGCAGATGAAAGCCACCGGGGAGGTCATGGCCATCGACCGCACCTTCGAGGCGGCGCTGCAAAAAGCCGTCCGCTCGCTCGAATTCGGGAAGAAGTCGCTCCTCTGGGAAGACAACAAATGGGAGCGGGGTAAAGACATCGAAACTTATCCACTCATGCCCGCCAACGACCTGCGACTGTGGGGGATAATGGCGGCGCTGAGGCGGGGCATCACGCCGCAGGCGATAGCCGATTACACCAAAATCGACCGGTGGTTCACCGATAAGCTCCAAAATATTATCGATATGGAAAAAACGCTGTTGGCGGAGCCGCTGACACCCGAGCTGCTCTGGAAAGCCAAGCGGCTCGGGTTTTCCGACGAACAAATCGGCACGCTGGGGGATAAACTCGCCGAGCAGGTCAGGCAGCTGCGCTACACCTGGAACATCAAGCCAGTCTACAAGATGGTGGACACCTGCGCCGCCGAGTTCGACGCGGCCACGCCTTACTTCTACAGCACCTACGAGCAGGAGAACGAGGCGATAGCGGAAACCGCCCCGAAAGCGGTGGTAATAGGCAGCGGGCCGATACGCATCGGGCAGGGGATAGAGTTCGACTACTGCTCGGTGCACTCGGCGTGGGCTTTGCAGGACGCCGGTTACAAGAGCATCATGATCAACTCGAATCCCGAGACGGTATCCACCGACTTCGACACGTCGGACAGGCTATATTTCGAGGCGCTGGATGAGGAAAGCGTCCGGGATATTCTGGAGAACGAAGGCAGCACGGCGCAGCGCTCCGGCTACCGCACGCCGCCGCCCACGATAGTCCAGTTCGGCGGGCAGACGGCCATCAATCTGTCGCAGCCGCTCCACCGCAGCGGCATGCCCATCATCGGCTCCAGCGCGGACACCATCGACCTGGCCAGCGACCGCAAGCGCTTCGAGCATTTCCTCGAAGAGCTGGGCATTCCCCAGCCGCCGGGCGCGGGCGTGACCTCGCTGGAGGAGGGGCTGAAAGTAGCGGCTCTTATCGGCTATCCGGTGCTGGTTCGCCCCAGCTACGTCCTCGGCGGGCGGGCCATGGAAATCGTTTACAGCGACGACGAACTCAAACGTTACTTTGAACTGGCGATGGAGCTCGACACCGGGCACCCGGTCCTCATCGATAAATACCTGATGGGCAAAGAGGCCGAGGTGGACGCCATCGGCGACGGCAGGGACGTCCTCGTGCCGGGCATCATGGAGCACATCGAGCGCGCCGGCGTGCACAGCGGCGACTCCATGGCGGTGTACCCGGGGGTCAACCTGACACAGAAAGAAAAAGACCGGATGATCGACTACGCCATGCGCATCGGGGTGGGGCTGAAGACTAAAGGGCTGATGAACATCCAGTACGTCATCATGCCGGGCACAGACGGGAAAGAGTCGCAGGTATACGTCATCGAAGTTAATCCCAGGGCCAGCCGGACCGTGCCTTTTATCTCGAAAGTCACGGGCGTGCCGATGGTAAAGGTCGCCACGCGGGTGATGCTGGGGCAGTCTTTAAAGCAGCAGGGATATCAAGGCGGGCTCTGGCCGGTAAAAAAGCTGGTGGCGATCAAGGCGCCGGTATTCTCCATGTCCAAGCTCACCGGCGTGGATACGCACCTCGGCCCGGAAATGAAATCGACCGGCGAGGTCATGGGCATCGATTATACCTTCGAGGGGGCGCTGGGCAAAGCGGTACTGGCGGCCGGGCTGGCGCTGCCGCCGCAGGGGGGCGTCCTTTTCAGCATCGCCGACCGCGATAAACCGGAGGCGCTGCCCATTATCAGGGAGCTGGCCAGGAACGGCAACCGGCTCTACGCCACGGAGGGCACGGCGGCGATGATCGAGACAGCAGGACTGCCCGTGCGGATGACCAGCAAGAAGCTCAACGAAGGCCACCCGAACATCATCGACATGATCAACGACGGCACGATAGCGGGGGTGGTCAATACCACCACAGGAGGACAGGCGCCTTTCCGTGATGGATTTTATATCCGCCGGGCCGCCGTGGAGAAGCGCATCCCCTGCTTTACCTCGCTGGACACCATCCGGGCAGCCGCATCGGCACAGTCGCACGGCACCCATGACTTTACCGTCCAGCCCCTCCCCGACTACCGGAATAAGGAGTCTAAATGAACCAGCTCAAATGCCCCGTCGTCTCGAATATAGAAGTCCTGCCGGATGTCTATTTGATGTGGCTGGAAGCCCCACCCATAGCCGGAGAAGCGAGACCGGGACAGTTCGTCATGGCGGGGTGCGGCGGGGACACTTACCTGCCACGCCCCCTCAGCGTGCACAGGATCGACGGCGGGCAGCTGGCGCTCCTGTTCAGCGTCGTGGGCAAAGGCACCGGGCGACTATCACAGGTGAAAAAAGGCGACACGGTAAGTCTCTTCGGGCCGCTGGGCAATGGCTTCATCCTAGACGAGAAAGCGCGAAACCTGCTGCTGGTGGCCGGCGGTATGGGCATCGCCCCACTGCACTTCCTGGCGGAGACGGTCGCCGGGGCGGGGAAAAAGGTGACGCTCATCACGGGGGCGAGGTCGAGGGAATGCCTGCTGCCGGTATCTTTACCGCAGAAGTATTATGAGAAAGGGTTGCCGCCCGCCGGGGTCAACGTGGTCGCAGCTACCGACGACGGCTCTGAGGGGTTCAAGGGGCTGGCGACAAAGCTCATACCGAATTACTTAAAGGGCATCGACCAGGTGTTTGCCTGCGGGCCGACGGCGATGTACAAGAGCATGGCTAAAATGCCGGAGTTGAAAGGCAAGGACGTTCAGCTTTCGCTGGAGATCATGATGGGGTGCGGGGTGGGGGTATGCTACGGCTGCACCATCAAGACGCGAAAAGGCCTGAAACAGGTCTGTAAAGACGGGCCGGTGTTTAGAATGGGGGAAATAATCTTTTAGGGAATGGCCAGGGGGCGTTTAAGAGGGGCAGTCGCCCCTCTTTTCTTTTTCTTCCCCCTCTCCTGTTGAGGAGAGGGGGATTTAGGGGGTGAGGTCATAATAATGGTGATAAAAGTCACGGAACTCTATTACATATATGTCTATAATAAGGATAGAAGTGAGGGGAGGGGAAAGCAAGGGAGGAAAGAGGTGATGTGCGGATTAAAATGAGGAATGAAATCTCGGAAGGCTCCTGAGCTCCTCGCATGCCAAGGAAAATAGCCCGAACAGTTCGAAGGGATTTTAGCGATGGAAACCAAACAGGAGGAGTAGTGGAGCGAAGTTGAGGGCAGACGCTCTAAGGATTGAATCCGAAAGGGGTCTGCTCTCTTTTTGTATAAAAAATAGCAGAGCGTCTAAGAGCCCGCCATCGTACCGGGGCCCTTTTTATTTCTCACAGATGGTTGATTTTCGGTACTCACCCCTTTGAAACTCACCCCCTTAATCCCCTCTCAAACAGTCTTATGAATTATGCACGAAATATTCTTTGTTTGAAAGGGGGAGAGAACTTGAGAGGGGGCTTTGCCCCCTCTCTCTTTTACTCCCCTCTCCAGCCGAAAATATTTTTAGACTATTCAATGCACCTGGCTGGAGAGGGGCAGGGGTGAGGGTTCTACCTGGCAATCGGACCCAAACAACGCTTTTCATTTGACACTAAAATCCCGCCCGATTATACTTCATAGCTGGAACCTGTGCACACAAAGGAGAATCCGCCGATATGAAGAAAATCCTGGTGGTCTATCACTCGCAGAGCGGGAATACGGAGGCCATGGCCAGGGCCATCGCGGAGGGGGGAAAAGGGGCGGGGGCGACGGTGACGCTGAAGATAGCCGCCGATGCCGGGGTGGACGACCTGCTGGGCTGCGACGCCGTGGTCATCGGGACGCCTAACTATTTCAGCTACATGGCGGGGATGGTCAAGGACTTCTTCGACCGGGTGTGGGGGACGGTGCGGGGACAGATGGAAAACAAGCCGTTCGTGGTCTTCGGGAGCTACGGGGGCGGGGGACTGCCGGCCATCGAGAGCGTGGAGCATATCTGCGAGGGGCTTGGCATGAAGAAGATAAACGACAGCATCGGCGTGCAGAGGACGCCCACGGCGGAAAACCTCAAGGCCTGCAAAGAGCTGGGAAAGAAGCTGGCAAAGCTTTAAGCAAGCCGATAGCTTTGACAAAGAGTCTGTCCCAGTCGTATAATAATGAGTGTAAACTCTCGCAAAGAGGTGGCAGGCGATGGCGAACCAGATAGGCAAAAGATACCGCTGCACCAAGTGCGGCGCCGAGATGATCATCACCAAGGGCGGGACCGGGACGATAATCTGCTGCGGCCAGCCCATGGAGCAAAAGAAATAAAAGGATGTTAGCGATTAGCTATTAGCGTTTAGCTCCCCCCGCCCCCGGCTAACCGCCAACCGCTATCCGCTAACCGCTAGTTATCAGGAGGTCTGAAAATGGCGAGTCAGCTGGGTAAAAGATATAAGTGTACCGTATGCAACACCGAGGCGCTCTGC
>JBFYTX010000139.1:0-8513 GCA_041300345.1 Dehalococcoidales bacterium
ATCGTCGCTGAGGTGGCGGAACCGGCCCTGCGTTTTTAAATAGTCCGCGACCGGCCTCAGCGTTGGAATGTCCAGGCTCATTTTATAGACGCCGTTCTCAACCTCGTAAAGCGGGAAGACCCCCGTCTGTACGGCCAGCCGCACCTGCCGGTTAATGGTCTCGGTGGCGGAGCGCCAGCCGGTAGGGCAGGCGGAAAGCACGTGGACGTAGGCCGGCCCCTTTATCGCTACCGCCTTGGCCACCTTGGCCATAAGGTCGAAGGGATAGCCGTGCGTGGCCGTAGCCACGTAGGGTATATTGTGCGCGGCGGCTATCTCCGGCATATTCTTTTTCCAGCTGAACTGCCCGGTGCTTTTCCCGCCCGTCGGCGAGGTTGTCGTCCAGGCCCCGAAAGGCGTCGAAGAAGATCGCTGGACGCCGGTGTTCATATAGGCCTCGTTATCGAAGCAAATATAGGTGAAATCATGGCCCCGCTCCAGCGCCCCGGAGAGCGCCTGTAAGCCGATATCGCTGGTGCCCCCGTCCCCCGCGATAGCCACCACCTTGGTGTTTTCCGGCAGCCTGGCGCCCTTTCGCCTCATGGCTTTATAGGCCGCCTCGACCCCTGAAGCGACCGCCGCCGTGTTCTCAAATAAAGTGTGTATCCAGGGCAGCTCCCAGGACGTGAGAGGAAACTGCGAGGTGAAAATTTCCGCGCAGCCGGTCGCGTTAACGACGATCACGTTAGTATCCAGAGCTTTGAAGGCCTGCCGGATCGCCAGGGCTTCCCCGCAGCCGACGCAGGCACGGTGCCCCGCCACGAACTTTTCTTCCCTGTTTACCAGCCGGGGCACATAAACCGCGTATTTTTCCATTATTCCTTTACCCCGTATATCTCATATTCATTCTGGCTGCCCCGGGCCGCTATATCGATGCCCTTCTTAACTATGTCTTTGAAACCGGAGACGGTTGTGTCTCTTCCCCCCAGGCTGATAACATAGCTGACAACCTTCGGCTTCCCGGCCTGGCTATAGAGGGCGGCCTTGACCTCGGACGCCACCGGACCGCCCGGACCGCCGTAAGAGATCGCCCGGTCCATGACGATCAGGACCTCCGCGTCTTTTACTGCTTCCCGCAGGTCCTCGAAGGGGAACGGCCGCCAGAGCCGGAGACTTATTTGCCCCACGTCCAGCCCCTCCTTCCTCAGCTCGTCGATGGCCACCGACGCCGTTTCGCCGCTGCTCCCCATGGTCATTATCAGGACTTTAGCGCCATCGCTGTGATATTTCTCCACCGGCAGATACTTTCTACCGAAGGTTTTTTCAAACTCGTCCCAGGCCTGCAGGATGACTTTCCTGGAATCGCGTATATTGACTTCCTGCGCCCACTTCGCCTCCATGAAGATAAACGGAGGGGCGAAATCCCCCATGGCCACGGGCTTATCCGGGTTGAGGGGGAGCGGGAACCGGTTTTTCGGCAGGAATTTGTCTACTTCATCCTGGGTGGGGAAGAAAATCGGCTCGACGACATGGGTAAGGTTAAAGCCGTCCAGGTGGACCATCACCGGCAACAGGACACGCTGGTCTTCCGCGATACGGAAGGCAATGATGGTATTATCGATAGCCGCCTGTCCGTTTTCGGTGACAATCTGAATCCAGCCGGTGTCCCGGACGGACATAAGGTCTGAATGGTCGCCCCAGATGCTCAGAGGCGCAGACAAAGCGCGGTTGGCGACCGACATAACGATGGGCAGGCGCATCGGTGCAGCCACGTATACCACCTCGTTCATTAAAGCCAGACCCTGGCTGGAGGTGGCGGTAAAAGTGCGCGCGCCGGCTGCCGCCGAGCCGAGGCAGGCGCTCAGGGCGGAATGCTCCGATTCCACCGGGATATATTCAGCGTCAAGCTCACCGGTCGCCACCAGCTCGGCGAGGTGTTCCACGATATGGGTCTGGGGGGTAATCGGGTAGGCGGCGATGACGTCCGGATTGCAGAGCTTAACGGCGTCCGCCACGCCGACAGAGACTTCAACACCCGTTCTCGTGGCCACTACTCCACCTCCTCGATCATCTTAATGACGCGGGTCGGGCATTCGTGCGGGCAGATGCCGCAGCCCTTGCAGTAATAGAGGTCGGCCTCAAAATAGCCGTCTTTGTTGGGAGCGATACAGCCCTCCGGGCAGTTGAGAGCGCACAGCCCGCATTTAATGCATTTCTTAAAATCGTAAGTCGGGCGCTGCGAGCGCCAGGTGCCGCTTTCATACACGCGCGCGCTGCCCGGCTCGGTCACGATGTTGCCGATTTCGAGGTCTTTCCAGGTCATCTCACTTTCAGATTTCGCCATTTAGCGCTCCTGCATCACAACTTGCTCGTAGGCCGTTTCCATCGCTTTGATATTGCGGTCGCCCAGCCTGCCGAAACGCTTTTGCAGATGCTCATAAGTATATTTTTTATCGACGACGCCGGTAACTTTTATAGCGGCGCCCAGCATGGTTGTACTAACGATGGGGACGCCCAGCACCTCGCGGGCGATTTTCGTGGCGTTGACGGTAGCGACCGGGTTCTTGATATTGAACTGGGATTTGATCTGCTGTGCGGTCTTGCTGGTATTGATAACGACCCAGCCGCCCTCTTTAAGACCGGAGGTTACATTCACCTTGCCCAGGAGATTGGGGTCGTTGACAATGACGAAATCCGGCTGGGTAATATCGACGCGGAGGCGGATAGGCTCGCGGGTATCGACACGGTTGAAAGCCTGCACCGGAGAACCGCGGCGTTCCGAACCAAAGTTGGGGAAAGCCTGGGCATATTTACCTTCGCTGATAGCTGCCAGCGCCATCATTTCCGCCGAGGTAACAGTGCCCTGTCCACCACGGCCATGCCACCTGATTTCAACAAGACTTTTTTCTTGCGACATTTCCGCTCCCTAACTACAAAAACGCCCCTGGAGCGACTCGAACGCTCGCGCCCGGCTCCGGAGGCCGATGCTCTATCCAACTGAGCTACAGGGGCAGATTACACTATAAATGATACTATAAAATGCCGACTTTTCGCAACAACTCCTTTTAATGGTGCCATTTGCTTATGGTTGATTTTCGGTACTCACCCCGTTGAAACTCACCCCCTTAATCCCCTCTCCAACCGGGAAAATTTGTGGATTACTCAATGCTCCCGGCTGGAGAGGGGAGGAATGGGTGAGGTTGATGTGTATTAAGGATAGCGTTTGACTTTTTTCCCTGTCGCCTATTAAAGTAATAAGAAGCGATGGGCACTAAAAAAACAAAAGCATTATGTAATCTTAAGGCCGTCATCCTGGTGGGTGGCCCCGGCACCCGCCTCCAGCCGCTGACCTTCACCCTGCCCAAGCCAATCGTCCCGGTCGTGAACCATCCGTTTTTAGAGCACACCATCGCCCATCTCAAGCAATACGGCATCTCGGAGATTATTCTGGCGATGAGCTATTTGCCGGACAAAATCCGCCAGTATTTTGGGGAAGGCGAGCGCTTCGGTATCAAAATAATATATTGTATAGAAAAAGAGCCGCTGGGCACGGCCGGAGCGGTAAAAAATGCCGCCGCCTATTTGGACGGTCCGTTTATCGTCTTGAACGGTGATGATGTATTCCTGGAGATGAATTTGCATGAAGTCTATAACTTTCACCGTGAAAAAAACGCTAAAGCGACCATTTTCTTAACTCAAGTGAAAAATCCCAGCGCCTTTGGAGTGGTGGAAACCGATGACGATAAACGGGTACGGCGTTTTATAGAAAAACCCCCGCCCGGCACCGAAACAACCAACTGGATAAACGCCGGCGGCTATCTGCTGGAACCTGAAGTATTAGCTTATATCCCGGAAGGCCGGCACTACATGTTTGAAAAAGGGCTCTTTCCGGCCCTTCTGGACGCGGGCGAGCCTGTATTCAGCTATCATTACCGGCAATATTGGATCGACATGGGTACATTGAATAATTATTTCCGGCTTAACATGGATATATTGGAATCAAAAGCAGGCACGCCGCTGGTGGAGAGGGTGAGACGCGACGGCGTACGCTGTGGCCCGGACGTTACCGTCCACCCATCGGCGGAGATCACCGCGCCGGTGGTCATCGACCGCGGTTGCCGTTTCGGCAGGGACACGCGCGTTAAGGGGCCGGTAATTATCGGGCGCGACTGCGTTATTGAGGACGGCGCCCGCCTGGAAAACGCGATTCTCTGGGATGGCGTGCGTGTCGGCGCTAACGCCCGATTGAGTAACTGTATTCTAAGCAGCCATGTGACAATCGAAAACGGGCGGGAGGTCGCCAACTGCGTGCTGACGCCAGCACAGTCGGCGCCGCTGCCGCCGCAGCGATAGGTAATAGTTTTTAAGGAGAGCTTATGACCGCAAAATCAACCGGGGCCGTTGAAAAATCAAAGGCGATCGAGAAGCCAAAAGCCGCCGAGAAGCCGAAAAACGTGGAGAAAGCGAAGAAGCCCGCCGCCCCGGAAATTACCTTTCTCTGCCGCCGCTGCGAGAAACGTAAGCCTCTGGCGGAGATGAAGCTGGTTACGCGGTTCGTGCCGGTGCTCGTCGTCTGTCAGGACTGCGCCAGGGAATTACGCTAGGTGTTGCTATGGCCGAAGAACTGGGAAAGATAGAAAAGCCGCCGGTGGCGGACTTTAAAAAGGGGCGGAAGCTCTACTTCGTGCCGGTGCTTTACAGCGGCAAGGACATGCCGGAGGACTACCTGGTCAAATTCCACAAGTACTGGGAGCAGGTGGAAAAGCACCTGACGGAGCTCTCCGGCAAACTCGGCGAGGTCAATCGTGTCTACCATGAAATGGTGGCCATGTCTGGGGACGAAGGCGTTAAAGTCGTTGAGGAATTAAGTGAAAAGAGCGGGAAAATAGTCAAGGCCTGCCTGGAGAAAAAGGCGCGGCTCGAGGCCGTTGAGGACGACGATATCCTGACGGAGTTCATGGACTGGAGCCGCTGCCTGATGATCGGGCTCCAGAATCCCCGGGTTCTGTCTAAAGTCTATGAGTCTTACATCGAGGCCGGTAAAAAGCGGAATGAGGCGATTGCCCGGAAAATCGATGAAACGCTGGGGAAGGATGAGATCGGCCTGCTGCTGATGAGGGAAAACCACCAGGTCCAGATGCCGCCGGACATCCAGGTCTTTTACGTCGCCCCGCCCGCCCTCGACGAGATCAAGCGCTGGCTCAGGGAGAACGAAGGCCGGACGGAAAAAGAGACCGAGGCTATCTGAGGGGTTCGCGCTTAGCGGGCGTACATCTTGGCCGTTTTTAGTTTGGGTAGCGGCTCCAGGCGCTTCACGTATATGGCACTGCACTGCAGACAGGATATGTAGGTCCCCTCGGCATCGCGCTCCAGGAACAGGTCGCCCCCGCATCGCTTGCACCCCTTGAGTTTCGCCACGTGTAACATCCTTCTCCCCCTTGGCACCCGGTATTTAGTAACGGTTTCAATCGTCTGATGCGCAACTATTGTAAAAAAGCGTTATCACATCGGTATCATGGAATACATCACAACTGTCACGTATTTATCACAAACAGGCGGCTTGCGTTCCGTTGACAATGCGAAGGCGGGTAAACTAGAATTTGTACGTCGGCGGCGCCCGGAAAAATAGTGTTTGAAGGAGTCCTAGATGACGACGAAGAAATATGATAAATATATTGTCAATCCGCCCCATATCCAGATGCGGCTGAAGTCCGACAACAGCGTTATTTTCGATGGTCTGATGGCCAATAAGCAGGTCCTGAACTATGATTTCACCGTCGGCCACCAGTTCGTCAGGAAGCCGTTCAAGGGTGACAATCCCGCCCATACCCATAATTTCCAGGAGTTCCTGGCCTGGTACGGCGGCAACCCCGACGACCCCGCGGACTTCGGTGCGGAGGTGGTGCTTTACATGGGAGAGGAGATGGTGAAATACGTCTTTACCCGCCCCACCATCGTCTCCCTGCCGCCCGGTCTCGTCCATTGCCCGCTGGAGATAACGCGTGTCGACCGGCCGATTATCCAGCTGGAAATGATGCTGCCTCCCCCAGACGGTTCCCCCCCTACCCGCGAGCCTTTTTTCGAGAAGGACAAGGGCTTTAAACCCCAGCTGACGATGAATATTACCGATTTATCAGGCAAGAAATAAGATAGTATAAATATGGAAATAATAATAGCGCGAGAATCTCATATCCCGGAAATAATCAATCTATGGGAAGAATTCGCCCGGTTTCATGAACCGTTCGACCCGCGTTATCCCATGAAAGATGACGTACGCTCTGGCTATGAGATACATTTACGGGAAGAGATGGCGAAGGACGACACGAAGGTGCTGGTGGCGCTGGATAACGGCAGAGTGGTCGGCTACGCGATAGCGATGATAAGGAAGTCCATTCCCTGGAAAAGAGAGAAGTTCGGGTATATTGAAGAGATGGCGGTGACGTCGGCATATCGGCGCCGCGGTATCGGGGCTGGACTGCTTAAAGCCGTCCTCGACTGGTTTAAGCTGGAAAAGCTGGATATGGTCGAGCTATCGGTAGCCGCTAAAAATAAGGTGGGCTATTCGTTCTGGAAAAAGCACGGCTTCCGAGACTACCTCCATCATCTGTATTTTAAAACATAATGGTGTTTTTTTCGCCGTTGACCCCTTGCTCTCAGCCGCTGTTTTCCGCTACAATTCAATAGTTGTGGGAGAGGTGTCCGAGTGGTTGATGGTGCCGCTCTCGAAAAGCGGTCTCCGGTTTTCCGGAGCGTGGGTTCGAATCCCACCCTCTCCGTTTAAATACGAATTATCTATCTACTTATAACCGCGGAGAGGTGCTGGAGTGGTCTATCAGGCACGCCTGGAGAGCGTGTGTAGCCGTAAGGTTACCGTGGGTTCGAATCCCACCCTCTCCGCCATTTACCCCAAGCGAACGCAGTGAGTCGATCGGTTTTATTCCCCGCTGCGCCCCACGAGCTTTACCCATTCTTTCCCCACCCTGGCCTTCACCTCCGCCAGCGTGCCCCCGGTATCGATGACCACCTTCGCGTGCCCGACGCGTTCCTTATCGGATAGCTGTGCCTTTACCCTGGCCTTCGCTTCCGCCTCGGTATAGCCTGACCTTTCACGAAGCCTTTTCAGTATTACGCCCGCCGGCGCGGTGGTGACCCAGATCTCGTCGGCCTGCGCCGCTTTACCCGCCTCCAGCATCGCCGCCGCCTCCATTACCACCACCTTTACCCCCTGCCGGCGATATTTTTCAATTCTTGCCAGGAGGATTTTATCGATAGCCGGATGCATGATCCGGTTCAATCGCACTAACGCGTCGGGGTCTTTAAACACGATTGCAGCCAGTTTGGCGCGGTCGATTTCTCCCGCGTTATCGAGTATCTCCCGGCCGAACTCCTTGACCACCTTCTTAAAAGTCCCGCTTCCCGACCTCAATACCTCGTGCCCCACTTTATCCAGGTCGATGACCGCCGCCCCCAGCTCCGCCAGGTATCCCGCCACGGTGCTTTTACCGCTCCCGATACCCCCCGTCAGGCCGATGACCTTCATTGTGTTATCAAACTTCTATCAAGATATTTTCGCCGTCGATTTTCACTTTATAAGTCTTGACCGGCCGGGGCGACTTAGCGAGCTTGTATAAAGAGGCCATGATTCCGGTCCCTCTCGTCCAGCGGATGTTATGCCCGTCGGTGATATCGAACTGCGAGCCGTGGCGGGGGCACTGGATCATCGTGCCGGTCAGCGTCCCCATTGATAGGTCACCGCCCATGTGCGGGCAGCGGTTGGCGATGGCGTAGTACTTACCCCCCGCCCTCGCCACCATGATCTCCTGCCCACCGATGCCGACCTTTTTCTTTTCCCCATCTTTGAGCTCGCCGGTCTTGCCGGCGGCGACGAACTTGCCTGTATTCACTTTTGCCTCCGCGTCCGCCCGTCGACTATACTCGCTCCGGGTACTAACCGGGCAGACCTGAGTCAGCGTTTTCCTCGTTAACTAAATTGCCTCGAGCAGCGTGGTGAATGTGTCGTGGTGTTCCTCTTCCTCCTGGAGGATATCGCGGAAAAGATGGTTGGTGGTTTCGTCGCCTTCTTTGCGCGCCACCTCTATGATCTTCTTATAGAGCGTGATCGCATTCGCCTCGTCCTTAACGTTCTGGGTGATCTGCTCTTTAAGCGTGGTGCCCACCAGGATCGGCGTCGGCTTGGTCGTCGGCGTGCCGCCCAGGTAATACAGCCTCTCGGCGATGGCCTCGGCGTGTTTCATCTCGGCGATGGCTATGGTCTTGAGCTCGTTCTGGACCGCGAACCCCTTGACCCCGCCCCACTGCACATGCTGCCACATATATTGAATGGCTACCTGGAGCTCCCTGGCGACCGCGTCGTTAAGCAAGTCCATCAGCCCTTTGGTTATCTTGGTTACGGCGTCTATCTTTGCCATGGTTATTTTAACCTCCATACTATTTTTTAAAAATCAAATTATTACTTGTACAGCATCTGCCTCTTTGATAAATATTCCCCCCTTTCCTTATCTTTGGTATCTTCG
>JBFYTX010000144.1:0-5607 GCA_041300345.1 Dehalococcoidales bacterium
GCTCTTCCGATCTTCGTCGACGCGGATGCCGATTCTTTCCTTGGGGACAGCCCCCGTTTTACACTGCACGGAGACAACTTCGAACCCGTTCTTTTCCAGGACTTCGGTCAGGAGACCTGCCTCGTAAGCCAGCCCCCCGCAGTGGGCGATGCCGAGCCTCTTATAACCACATTTCCGGGCGAACTGAATCAGCTCCTCGACGCGGGGCAGCCTGGTCCTGAGACCGTCCGGCAGGCGCTCGTAGCACTGGAACTCCTGCACCGATGCCAGACGCGCAAACTCCTTCACCGAGGGTTTATCATACTCCGCCAACGCCGCCGCGTATACCTCCGGCATCAATTTCATAGGACAGAAAGCCGGCGCTTTCACAAGAGACGGTGGACTATCACTGGCTTTGCCGCCCCGGTTCTCGCAGACTTTAGTGAGACAGCGCGCGCACCTCGAATAGCGTTTTTCAGACATGATATATCCTCCTCTCTCCTCGTTCAGTAATATTCTAGTTACTCAGCCTGCAAAAGACAAACGTAAACCCACAACAGCTCATATTATGACAAATAGTACCAATATAGACATTTCGGGTATTGCCACTTGACCCGCAATTAAGTTAAAATACATGGAGGGAAACAGTGGGCGATACCCGCGGGGCAGATTCTCCGCCCCCGGGTTGTCCCCCGGCTGCTGAAGGAATTCGTTCACAGGAGCGTAGCCTATGAAGATAGCCATAAGCGGTAAAGGCGGCGTGGGCAAGACCCTCCTGGCCGCTTTCCTCGCCCACAAGTTCGCCCGGTCCGGCTACCGGGTCATCGCCATTGACGCCGACCCGGACGCCAACCTGGCGGCGACGCTGGGCTATCCCCATCCCGAAAAGATCACTCCCGTCTCCGAGCTTGCCGATCTCATTGAGGAGCGCGTGGGTGTGCGCCCCGGCACTTCCGGCTCGTTCTTCAAGCTCAATCCCAAGGTAGACGACCTCCCGGAAAAATACTCCGTCAAGCTTGACGGCATCAGGATCATGGCGATGGGGCGGATCAAGCGGGGCGGCACCGGCTGCTACTGCCCGGAGGGCGCCCTGTTGCAGGCCCTTGTCAGCCACCTGCTCTTACAGCAGGACGAGGTCGTTATCCTGGACATGGAAGCCGGCATCGAGCACCTGTCCCGCGGCACCGCCAAGGCCGTCGATAAGCTGATTATCGTCGTGGAACCCGGCCGGCGCAGCCTGGAGACCGCGCAGACCATCAAGAACCTGGCGCAGGACCTGGGACTGAAAAACATCGGCGCCGTCGGCAACAAGGTCACCGGCGAAGCAGACCGGGCGTTCATCGGGGAAAACCTCCCCGGCATCGAGGTGCTGGGATTTATCGATTACGACCCCGCCATCGGCCGGGCCGACCACGCCGGGCAATCGCTTTTCACCGCCAGCCCGTCCACGGTAAGGGCGGTCGATGGCATTTACGCCAAACTCATCGCGTCGAGTCAACCACCGGGTTAAAAAGCTGATAAAAAACAAAATATATTAAGGAGGACGATCAGTGGCCTACGATGTATCAAAGATGGCAGACTGGCAAATAGCCGAGGCAGCCGCGGAAAAAATGCCCACCCCGGAGGAATGGCGGGAAAAACTTGGCCTGAAAAAGGACGAGATACTTGCCTATGGTAAAGTCGGCAAGGTCGACTTCCTGAAAGTGATTGACCGGCTCAAGAACAAGCCGGACGGCAAGTACATCGAGGTAACGGCGGTCACCCCCACCCCGCTGGGCGAGGGCAAGACTACCACCACCATGGGCCTTATCGAGGGGCTGGGATACCAAAAGGAAAGCGTCGGCGGTGCTATCCGGCAGCCCTCCGGCGGCCCGACGATGAACGTTAAAGGCACGGCCGCCGGCGGCGGCAACGCCCTGCTCATCCCGCATACCGAGTTCTCGCTCGGCCTGACCGGGGACATCAACGACATCATGAACGCCCACAACCTGGCCATGGTCGCCCTGACCGCCAGGATGCAGCACGAGCGCAATTACGACGACGAGCAGCTGGCTAGATTGAGCCACATGCCCCGCCTGAACATCGACCCGCTCCGCGTGGAGATGGGCTGGATCATGGACTTCTGCGCCCAGGCCCTGCGTAACATCGTCATCGGCATGGGCACCCAGAAAACCGACGGTTATATGATGCAGTCAAAATTCGGCATCGCCGTCGGCTCCGAGCTCATGGCCATCCTCTCCATCGTCACCGACCTCGCCGATCTACGCAAGAGACTCGGCGAGATCACCGTAGCCTACGACAAGAAGGGCAAGCCCGTGACCTGCGAAGACCTTAAAGTGGCCGGAGCCATGACTGCCTGGATGAAGAATACCATCAATCCGACACTGTGCTCCACCGCCGAATACCAGCCCTGCTTCGTCCATGCCGGGCCCTTCGCCAACATCGCCATCGGCCAGTCATCCATCATCGCCGACAGGGTTGGCCTCAAGATGTTTGATTACCACGTGACCGAGTCCGGCTTCGCCTCGGACATCGGCTTTGAAAAGTTCTGGAACGTCAAGTGCCGCTACAGCGGCCTGAAGCCTAACGTATCGGTGCTCGTCGCCACCGTCCGCTCCCTGAAGATGCACGGTGGCGGCCCCAAGGTCACCCCAGGCGTGCCGATACCCGAAGAATATAAAAAATCCAATCCGGGATTGGTGGAGAAAGGCTGCGCCAACCTGGTGCACCACATCAATATCATCCGTGCCTCCGGCATTAACCCGGTGGTATGTATCAACAGCTTCCCCACGGATACCAAGGAAGAAATCGCCATTATCCGCAAGGCGGCCGAGGCGGCCGGCGCCCGCTGCGCCACATCCACCCACTATGCCCGGGGCGGCGCCGGGGCGCAGGAGCTCGCCGACACTGTGAAAGAGGCCTGCAAACAGAAGGTCGACTTTAAATTCCTCTACCCGAACGAGATGAAGCTGCGGGAGAGGGTAGACAAGATCGCCAAAGTGGTTTACGGCGCCGACGGCGTGTCCTGGAATGCTACGGCTACCGAAAAAGCGAAAGCCTTCGAGGCCGACCCGAAGTATAATGATTACGCCACGATGATGGTCAAGACGCACCTTTCGCTCACCCACGATCCGACCCTGAAGGGCGTGCCCAAAGGCTGGACGCTGCCCATCCGCGACGTCCTGATTTACTCCGGCGCCAGGTTCCTCTGCCCGGTGGCCGGGGACATCAGCCTGATGCCCGCCACCGGCTCCGACCCGGCCTTCAAGAAGATCGATGTTGATGTCAAGACCGGTATAATACACGGCCTGCATGATGTAAGCTAACTATATGGAGAAAATATCTTGACGATCAACATCGCCGTAGCGGGCAAGGGAGGCACCGGCAAGACCTCGGTAGCCTCGCTGGTCGTACGCTACCTGCTCCGGAATGAAGCGGGGCCGATTCTCGCCGTGGACGCCGACCCCAATGCCAACCTGGCCGACAGCCTGGGGCTGGAGGTCAGGCAGACGGTAGGCCGGGTCCTTAACCAGTTCCAGGGGGAGAAGCTGAAGATACCGGCTGGCATGACCAAGGAAGCTTTCCTGGAATACCAGCTGAACACGGCCGTCACCGAGAGCAAAGGGCTGGACCTGATCACGATGGGACGCGGCGAAGGTCCGGAATGTTACTGCTACCCCAATACAGTAATAAGGAAGCTCATCGACGATTGGGCGAAAAACTACCGCTACGTGGTCATGGATAACGAGGCCGGCATGGAGCACCTTTCCCGCCGCACCACGCAAAACATCGACGAGCTGCTCCTCGTGTCGGACCACTCGGTCAAAGGCTTGAGAGCCGTAGCCCGGATACGTGAACTGGTCAAGGAGCTCAGGCTGGTGGTGAAAAGGGAATCGGTCATTATCAACCTCGTCCCGGGGGAGATCGACCCTCTGCTGATTGCGGAAATGGAGCGGCTGGGGATAACCCCCGCCGCCGTCATACCGGTTGACGATGAGGTGAGAAGATACGACCTGTCACAAAAACCGCTGTCAGCCCTGCCGGACACGTCGCCGGCGGTGACGGCGCTAAATGCGCTCATGGACCGGCTATTGATGAAAACGGGCGCGGCGCCCAAATAGATTGGGGGAAAGAGGGGGCATGAATAAACTGACACGATCGGTATTCACGCTGGTGCTGGCAATGGCTCTCGCTTTGCCTGTCTTCACCGGCTGCGGGGGAAAACCGTCAGCCACGCCGGCCGAACAGGATCTGCCGCAGATACTGGACGACGCTGTGTCCGCGGTGGAAAACGCCGGCTCTTATAAATTCGTCATTGAGACGGATTCGAGCTTCGCCGTCAACACCGACTCCGAAGAAGAAGACATGAGCGCCACGATGAACATCACCGGCACCGCCAACCTGGATGATAGCGAAATGCAGATCTCCTATGATATGAATCTGAGCGGATATTTGTTCGAGGACGAAGAAGGTCTGGAGGCGTTTCATGGCGAGATATACATTCTTGCCGACTGGACATACAAGAAGACGGATATGCCCGGCGATGATCAATGGATAAAGATCGCTTCCGACGTATCGTTCGATCAGTACAACGTTATCGTGATTGAACTGACCCTCCTCGAATTACCGGAAAATATAGAGTTCATCGGATTCGAGAATTTCGATGGCTCGGAATGTTACGTTGTCAAAGTAATCGCGAATCCGGAAAACACGGAAACGTGGTTTTACAATCATCAGATGACCGCGAATGCCATCTACTGGCCGGAAGTGGAACCGTATGCCGGTGAACTCGCTTTTACGGTATGGGTGGACACAGATACCAGCCTGATAAAAAAGATGGATGCCTCTATGCTCATAGACTTTGATGATCCGGCCGATGTCCCGGATTTTGATACCATGACTCTGGATGTGGCCATGGTATTAAGTGACTATAACAAGCCGGTAACCATCACCCTGCCCGATGAAGCTCGGGACGCTGAAGAAGTAACCGTATAAATCTAAGAAAAAGGAGAAAAAAGGGGCGATATGACCGAAAAGTTGACCGATAAATCTACAAAGTCTTTCCTGGATGAACTGGCCAGTTCCGCGCCGGCCCCCGGGGGCGGCAGCGTCGCGGCGCTTTCCGGCGCCCTCGGCGCAGGGTTGATCAGCATGGTATGCAATTTGACCCTGGGTAAGCCCAAATACGCTGCCGTCCAGGACGAAGTTTCTGCTATACTAAGGAAGTCGGAGGGTTTGCGTAAAGAACTGGCTGACCTGCTGGAAGAGGATGTGCGGGCGTACACCGTGCTTTCGCAGACGATGAAGATGCCTCGTGATACTGAAGAACAAAAAGCCGCCCGCGCCGCGCTTATGGATAAAGCCCTCAAGGGCGCCACCGAGGTGCCGATGCGCGTAGCGGAAGCCTGTGTGTCCGTCATGGGGCTGTGCCCATCGGCCGCGGAGAAGGGCAATACTAACGCCGTGAGCGACGTGGGCGTGGGAATTTTGATGGCCGAAGCCGGCCTGCGCGGCGCGGCCCTTAATGTCCTCATCAACCTCGGCCTGATAAAAGACGAGCGCTTCGTCAGTGAAACCCGCAGAAAACTGAATAGCCTGCTTCAAGGCAAACCCGAGCTTCGTGACGAA
>JBFYTX010000152.1:0-3990 GCA_041300345.1 Dehalococcoidales bacterium
GTCGTCGATCTTCATGACCGGGTACATCGTGTCTTTATAGTAGGGGTAATGGCCGGAGGTCTTGTACAGCGCCACCAGCGCCAGGTCGGGGGTATAGATATGTTTGTAGCCCCGCTTGAGCTCCTCGTCCACCACGAAGCGCTCCAGCTCGCGCCGTATTATCGACCCCTTTTCGGTAAATATCGGCAGGCCCTTGCCAACCAGGTCCGAGAAGACGAAGAGGTCGAGGTCTTTGCCTATCTTGCGGTGGTCCCTTTTTCTAATCTCTTCCAGGTGCGCCAGGTAGTCGTCCAGCTCTGCCTGTGTTTTAAAGGCCAGCCCGTAGATGCGCTGGAGCATGGCGTTATGCTCATCGCCCCGCCAGTATGCCCCCGCGATGCTCGTTAGCTTGAACACCCCTATCTCTCCGCTGGAGCTTACATGCGGTCCCCGGCAGAGGTCGGTGAAGTTGCCCTGGCTGTATATGCCGACCTTATCATCTTCAATTTCTTCGATTAATTCCATCTTGTAGGGCTGTGAGGCGAACAGCTTTTTGGCTTCTTCTTTAGTTATTTCCTGATGCTTGAAAGGCAGGTCGGCTTTAATGATCTCGGCCATCCGCTTCTCGATGACCGGCAGGTCTTCCGGGCTGAGCGCCCGCGGCAGCTCGAAGTCGTAATAAAAGCCGTCTTCTATCGACGGCCCGATGGCGAATTTGGCGTCGGGGAACATGGAGAGTACCGCCTCCGCCATGATGTGAGAAGCCGAGTGCCTCATGGTATCCAGTTCATGCTGCTTATTCATAACGCCATTATAACAGCGTTCAGCTACGGGCGCAATCGGTGCCGAAAAAGAAAAGAGGGGCTAACACCCCTCTTAAACTGCCTTCACGGGTATCGGCGTCCCTCTATTGCAAAGCCTGTCCTGAGCCAGCCGAAGGAAGGGACAGGAGGGAGATTTTCGTCTCGCCCTCGCCCCTCTCTTAAACACCCTGCTGATTGCAATTTCCGGATGTTACGGAATTCTCCACCCGCTCCATTTGTCGGCGTCCGCCTCTTTACCGTAGGCCGCTTTAGGCGTGATGCCCCGCGCGATCAGCGCCGCTATCACCGCTTTGGTGGCGTCCCCCGCCAGGAACGGTATTGCCCCCATGGTCAGCAGCTGTCCGAACGTCGCTTCCTGGCCCCTGACGTTGGCCAGCCATAGATTGAGCTGTAACAGCCCCGGCCCGTAGACGAGCACGAAACTGGCGAAGAGCATTAATGCCAGCATCACCGTAAAGCTGCGCGCCCTGACGAATTTATCGGTGAAATACCCCAGGAAAAGCGCCGCCAGTATGAACCCCGCGATGTACCCCCCGGTAGGCCCCGCCAGGTAGGCGAACCCCCCGCTCCATCCCTGGAACCACGGTACGCCCGCCACCCCGAGCCCGGCGTAAATCGCCATGCTTGCCCCGCCCCACCATGTCCCCAGCATCACGCCCGCCAGCAGCGCCCCGAAAGTCTGGCCCGTCAGCGGCACCGGACTCCAGGGAAGGTAGAACCTGGCCTGGGCCAGCAGGCCGGTCAGCGCGGCCACTCCAAGCGCCAGGGCGAGTTTTTTGGGTACGCTGAGTTCGTAGCGCCACCGGAAAACATCGAGCTTGGCCCGGTCGATTGTCGCAGCTATCGTCACGTTTTCCTCCTGTCAGGTTTGATGCGGGAATGCTGAATGACGCGTCGGTGAAAGATCGGGAGTCCTCCGGCTGTCCGGGCTTTATCGCCCCGGCTTCTCAGTGCCGATGATGGCTATTTCCATCCGCTGGCCGCACTTCGGGCAGGTGAGGTTGAGGCTTATCGGTTGCCGCATGACCCGCTCGGCCACCGCCGACACGATCGAATCGACGCTGTCCAGACGCTTGTCCAGCGCGTCGATTCGCTGGATCAGCCGCTCAATGTCCGCCACTGCTGGTTTATTGGCCGTTTCTATATCGTCCTTTTTCGCCAAGGCCTTGTCCTCTCTACCGCAGGATTAAAACCATTATAAAGCCCGTGTTGAAATATGTCAAAAACACTACACGCAGGTTCCAGTTGTATGTAGTTGACCTCCTTTACTCACCGCCTTGATCCCCCTCTCCAAACGGGTATAAAGTCTTACAACGCGGAGCGTCTAATAGACGTCACGACCCCTCTCCTATAATTCCCCCTTGCTCTTCCCCTATCGGACCTTTTTAGAAACTTCAGCTCATTAAGAGAAACAAAAAAGGGGACTGCGTCAGCGAGAGGGGGCGCAGCCCCCTCTCATTCTTGTCCCCCCTCAAACATTGAGTCAACCGGGCGTGTCCAATGAGTCTGTTTGAGAGGGGCAGGGGGTGAGTAAAACATATATGACAAAACCCCCTTCACATTCTCTCCTCTATCCCCTATACTTTTACTGTTAACTGTTCACTGTGAACTGTTTACTGTGAACTCTCTTGCCATAACTCGAAAAACGAATACCCCGATTTCGAAGCAGACTATAGATATAGTTGGAAACGAATGATTATTATATTGAAGCAGAGTTGCCATAACTCGCAAAACGAATATAACCCCTTTTTGAAGCTGAGTTGCCATAACCCCGGGAACGAATCTCACGAACGGATCGTAGCTGTAACTTGACAAAAAAATAAAAAACGAAAAAACGAATCGGTTCCACGGTATATAGAAATTACCCGGTCTTCCTGTTGATTTATGGAAAAGCGGGGGGTATAATCCTGAGACAAAGACAGATTCTCCTGAATTTTCCAAGGAGGAACTCAGATGGCAGAGAAAGAGGTCGGTAAGGTCAATGACTTTTTTGCCCGCCCGGTAGTGGCCGGCGTCGAGCTGACCGGGACTCTAAAAGTGGGGGACACTATCCACATCAAGGGCCATACCACGGACGTCGAAATGGTCCTCGACTCGATGCAGATCGATAACGTCAGCGTCGAAAAAGCCGGCAAGGGCAAGTCCGTGGGCATTAAGGTCCCTGAGCGCGTCCGCCCCGGCGATATAATTTACGTCGTCAAATAGAAAAGTAAAAGTTAACGACCAAATTCCTTTAGCTGTTTAATGTTAACTGACGACTATACTTATCCTATGTTCTTAACCAGATTCGCCATCTCGATCGCGCTGACCGCCGCGTCGAAGCCCTTGTTGCCGTCCTTCGTCCCGGACCGCTCGATGGCCTGCTCCAGTGTGTCGGTGGTGATGACCCCGAAGATTACCGGCACCCCCGTCTTTAAGCCAACGTTGGCGATGCCCTTGGCCACCTCCGACGCTATGTAGTCGAAGTGCGGCGTCCCGCCCCTGATTACCGCCCCAAGGCAGATTACGGCGTTGTATTTCTTTGCCTCCGCCATTTTCTGCGCTACCAGCGGTATCTCGAACGAGCCGGGCGTCCAGGCTGTCTCGATGTCCGCCTCCAGCACGCCGTGCCGGATCAGCGCGTCTTTGGCCCCCTCCAGCAGCTTGGCGCTGAAAAACTCGTTGAAGCGCGATACCACCACCCCGAACTTCAGCCCCTTGCCGATCAGGTTGCCTTCGTAAGTCTTGCTCATAGCTGTCTCCTTAGCTTGATTAGTCCTTATCGTCTTCCGGCACTCTCAGCAAGTGCCCCATTTTCTTCTGTTTGGTACGTAGATAGCGTATATTTTGCGGATTGGGCTTGGTTGTCAACGGCAGCTGTTCGACTATCTCCAGGCCGTAGCTCGCCAGGCTGCTCATTTTCTTCGGGTTGTTTGTCATCAGCCGCATTTTCTTGATACCCAGGTCCGCCAGTATCTGCGCCCCGATGCCGTAGTCTCGCTGGTCTGCCTTAAAGCCCAGCGCCAGGTTGGCCTCCACCGTGTCCATGCCTTTGTCCTGTAGCGCGTAAGCCTTTATCTTGTTGTGCAGCCCGATACCCCGCCCTTCCTGCCGCATATAAAGCACTACCCCCCGCCCCTCCGCCGCGATGCGTTTCATGGCCATTTCTATCTGCTCCCCGCAGTCGCAGCGTAGACTGTGGAAAATG
>JBFYTX010000174.1:0-9866 GCA_041300345.1 Dehalococcoidales bacterium
TACCAACACCACGGTTTACCGCGATACCGACTTTGCAGAAATCGAGGCGCTGTTCGAGCTTCTCACCCGCGCCGGTGTTGATGGTTTTATGATTTCGCCGGCTTTTGATTTCGAGATTGTCGGCGGCAGCAGGTTTCTTTCCCGGGAAGAGATAAGCCGGGTATTCCAGCCGCTGGAACAACTGCGGCGGCGTTTTAGTTTCTACAATACCTCCGCTTACCTCGATTTCCTCCTCGGGAAAAAAGAGGTCGACTGCATGCCGTGGAGCACCCCGACGCTGACACCCCGGGGATGGCGGCGGCCCTGTTATCTCCTCGCCGACGGGCATTGCGGGTCTTACCGCGAGCTGATGGCTACCACCGCCTGGGAGAAATACGGCGTGAATAAAGATGCCCGCTGCGCCAACTGCATGGTGCATAGCGGCTTCGAGGCAAGCCTGATAGACCGCGCCCGCCGCAGCCTGCCCGACCTCTTTGAGCTGGCAAGACGGTAAAGCCCGGAGAATATCTCATGATAGTGATGACAGCAGCCACCAGGCAGGAAGCGGAAGCCATCGCCGGTTGCCTGGAGAATCGACAAAGAATAGATAATAACGGCTTTCTTGCCTGGCGGGGAACGCGCGGTCAGACGAACGTTCTGGCGGTACAGACCGGCATGGGTAAACAAAGGGTCGAGAATTCCCTTGGGGCTTTCCTGGCGGTACACCCGGCTACTGCTGTTATATCCCTGGGGTTCGGCGGGGCGCTCATCCGGGAACTGCGCTCCGGCGACCTGGTTATCTGCGCTACGACGGTATCCCTGAACGAACCGGGCGGCGGGTCAGAGACCTCCCGGTACCATGCCGATGAGCAGCTGGTGCGGCGGGCCGCCGGGTTACTAAAGACGGGCGGCACGAGATGGATTTTGGGAAAGGGCGTTACCGTTCTGCGGGTTGTCTCCGATGCGGCGGTAAAACAGGGGTTGAGGGACAGGAGCGAAGCCGAAGTGTGCGAGATGGAAGATTACTGGGTTTCCCGTATGGCCGGCGCCCGGGGTATCCCCTTCCTGGCGGTACGTGTTATCTATGATGAATTCGGAGCGGCGCTGCCGGGCTATGAAAAACTGGTTGAGCCGGATGGAAACACACGGGCGTTCCGGGCGATGACTCATTTTATGGCCCATCCCGGCCAGATTTTAAAATCGGGGGGTTATTTCCTTAATTACCGAAGCGCGAAAGCAAGCCTGTCAAAATTCGTGGCAGAGTTTCTGGCCACGTGGGAACGGTAGTGGTAAAGAAATGAAAGTACTGGTCACCGGGGCAACGGGGTTTATCGGAGGCAATCTGGTGCGTGCCCTTATCAACAGGGGATACGGGGTGAGGGCGCTGGTACGGAAGGAAAGCGACCGCAGGAATATCGATGGCCTGGATATCGATATAGCTATCGGAGACCTGACGGACAGCGCCTCGCTGCCGGCAGCCCTGGAAGGCTGTGACGGATTGTTCCATGTTGCCGCTGCCTATACGTTCTGGGCGCGCGACCCGCGGCGCATCTACGAGGCTAACGTTACCGGCACGGAGAATATCCTCGCGGCCGCCTGCCGGGCGGGCATTAAGAAAGTGGTCTATACCAGTAGTGAGTCCACGCTGAAAAATCCCGGCGACGGTACGCCGGGCAACGGCCTGGAGCTGAATAACCCCGATGCACTGCCGGGCGATTACAAGAAATCGAAGTGTCTGGCGGAGAGGCGGGCGCTGGAGATATGCCGGGAAGGGCTCCCTCTAGTGGTGGTCAACCCCACCACCCCCATCGGTCCTTATGACGTCAAGCCGACGCCCACCGGCAGTATAATCGTCAATTTCCTTAACGGGAAAATGCCGGCTTATCTCAATACCGGGTTGAACGTGGTGGACGTGGAGGACGTTGCCGCCGGGCATATCCTGGCCATGGAAAAGGGCCGGTTGGGGGAAAGATACGTGCTCGGCAACCGGAACCTCACCCTCCATGACATTTTTTTAGTCCTGGAACAGATGACCGGGATCAAGGCGCCCTGGCTGAATATCCCACTGTGGTCGGCCCTGGCCGCCGCTCATGTCGATGAGTTTGTGCGCGGCGGCCTTTTGCGCCGGCCCCCGAGAATTCCCCTGGCGGCCGTCAAGGCCGCCCGCAAGTTCCGGTATTTCGATTGTACCCGCGCCGTCCACGAACTGGGCATGCCCCAGACACCCGTGGAGGAGGCTTTTGAAAAAGCCATCAGGTGGTTCCGGCAGAACGGCTATATTCGTCCTTTTCCGAGAGTCACTAAAAGCGGTAAAGGAGCCAGTCATGTCATTAGTTGAAGCGGATAATATCGGGTTGAGCAGGGCGATTTCCGGGGCGGTGGAACAGGCCATAAAGGAAACGCAGGCGTATCTGCTGGGCATTCAAAATCCCGGGGGATACTGGAAGGGAAAGCTTGAAGCCGATATGTCAGTCTCCGCCGGTTACCTCCCGCTGATGTATTTCCTGGGTATAGAGGTTAAACCGGAGCGGGTGAGGAAAATAATCCGTACGGCCAGGACCCAGCAGAACTCTGATGGTTCCTGGAGCGCCTATTACGGCGGCCCCGGCGATGTGAGTGTGACCGCGCAGGTATATTTCGCGCTGAAACTGGCCGGTGTATCCCCGGAAGAAGAATATATGCGTATCGCCCGCGACTTCGTCACCGGAAAAGGCGGCCTCATGAAGGCGAACCTCATCACCAGGATATGGCTGGCGCTGTTCGGAGAATACAGCTGGAATGGTATCCCTACGATACCCCCGGAAATAACCCTTCTGCCGCCTTGGTTTTACTTTAATATTTATGAATGTTCAAGCTGGACTCGCGCTACTATAATGGCGCTGGCTATTCTTACCGTCAGGAAACCGGTCTGCCGGATACCGGACTCCGCGCACGTGTCCGAGCTATACGCTGAACCGCCGGCACAGAGGAAATATTCCGCAGGCACGAGCCCGGGGCCTTTCAAATGGGAGACATTTTTTCTCGCCGCGGACCGTTTGCTTAAAATCTACCAGGGACTGCCGGTGAAGCCGCTGCGGGACCTGGCATTGCGGAAAACAGCGGACTGGATTGTCCGGCACCAGGAGACTGACGGAAGCTGGGGCGGCATCATGCTTCCCTGGGTCTACTCCCTCTTTGCTTTAAAATCCCTCGGCTATTCGAACGAACACCCGGTAATCAAAAAGGGAATCGAGGGACTGGAAGGCTTCATCGTTGAGGATGAGGAATCCTTCCTTCTGGAGCCGGCTACCTCACCGGTTTGGGACACAGCCTGGGCCATTCTTGCTCTGCGTGAGTCCGGTCTGCCGGGCAGCCATGGCTCACTAATAAAGGCGGCGCAGTGGCTCCTGAGCAAAGAAATACGCGACCGGGGAGACTGGAGCATTAAAAATCCCCGCGCGGAGCCGGGCGGCTGGTCGTTCGAGTTCGAGAACCGGCAGTACCCGGATATCGACGATACGGCCGTGGTGCCGCGCGCCCTGAAAGCCGTGAGCCTCCCAACCCTGGATGAGGAAGCAGCCAAAGACGGTGCCGTGCGACGGGGTGTTAAATGGACGCTCGCCATGCAGGGGGATAACGGCGGCTGGGCGGCCTTCGACCGGAACAATAACCGGTCGATGCTGACACACATACCGTTCTCCGATTTCATGACGCCGCTCGACCCCGTGAGCCCGGATGTCACTAACCATGTCCTCGAGCTGCTAAGCCAGTTTGGAGATACCTACGCGGAAGAGATACACCGGGGTCTGGATTATCTGGAGAAGAGCCAGGAGGCGGACGGCGCCTGGTACGGGCGGTGGGGCGTTAACTATCTCTACGGCACCGGGCTGGTGCTCCCCAGCCTTAAAGCTGCCGGAGCGGACATGGCGCAGGAATATATTCGCAAATCGATAAGATGGCTGAAAGAGCATCAGAACCCGGACGGCGGATGGGGGGAATCATGCCGCACCTATGATGACCCCGGGTGGTGGGGACGGGGAGAAAGCACCGCGTCCCAGACGGCCTGGGCGCTCCTGGGGTTGTTAGCCTCCGGTGAAGCCCGGAGCGACGCGGTACAGAGGGGTATCTTGTACTTGCTAAATACCCGTCAAGGTGACGGGTCGTGGCGGGAACAGGCTTTCACCGGGACGGGGTTTCCCCGGGCTTTTTATCTCCGCTACGAGTTGTACAGGATATATTTTCCGCTAATGGCCCTTTCCAGATACAGGATTGCCTTGGAGGAGGTCTCATCATGAGCCAGGTTGACGAACGGTTATCCAAGATTGATGCATCGGAGCGTATTTTACTCCTGCCCCATTGCCTGCGCCGGAGTATATCCTGCCGGGCCAAATACGGTGAGTACGGACTTGAATGCCAGAGGTGTAGCCCTGATTGCCCGGTGAACCGCCTGACCCGCGCAGCTGCCCGGCTCGGGTATAAAGGGATTTGCGTGGCTCCCGGCGGGCGGTTAGCGGTCAACTATGTTAAAGTAATGCAGCCCAAAGCTATCGTGGCAGTGGCATGTGAAAAGGAGCTGGATGAGGGGGTACGCGGCGTACAGGAGTTGACGGATATGACCGGCTCGTCGCCCGTTATCGCCATCATTCGCCTGTCCAAAGACGGATGCATCGATACGGATGTAGATGAGGAACAGGCACTGGATACTATCGCCCTCGGTTGTTCGCAGGAGTTGATCAAAGAAGGAGTCTGAATAGGGGTGGCTCCAGCGCTGCCGGGAGCGTTGGTTCCGGCGGCTTTCAGTCCTCACAAGTTTGAATGTCTTCAAACGACGGAGGAGGTTTCGTGCGAAGGTTGGACGGAATCCGGAAACTTATCGCGCCGGATGAACTGGCAAAACGCATCATATATTTTGAGTTCACCTTCTCTCCTGTCACCTTGACAATAAATACGAACTCATGTTATCTTTAGATACGGGCTTCAAGCTAAAAAAAACTCCCCGGTCCGTCTCGAGAGACGGTCATTTTTTTAGTGGAGCTTTTTTAAGGGGCATAAAATGAAAAGTGACGCTGTAAAAAAGGGTATTGAAAGGGCGCCGCACCGGTCGTTGCTCTATGCCCTGGGCTGCTCGCCTCAGGATATGGATAAGCCGCTCATCGGCATCGCCAACAGCTTTACCGAGGTCGTCCCCGGTCACGCCCACCTGCGTCAGCTGGCGGAAGCGGTCAAAGAAGGCGTGCGCGCCGCCGGCGGCGTCCCCTTCGAGTTCAACACCATCGCCGTCTGCGACGGCATCGCCATGAACCACGCCGGCATGAAATACAGCCTGCCCAGCCGTGAGCTCATCGCCGACTCCGTGGAGGTCATGGCCGAGGCGCATGCCTTCGATGCCCTGGTCTTTATCCCCAACTGCGATAAGATCATCCCCGGTATGTTAATGGCCGCGGTGCGTTTGAACCTGCCCTCGATATTTGTCAGCGGCGGCCCGATGCTGGCCGGCTATATCGACGGCAAAAAGGTCGACCTTAATACGGTCTTTGAAGCCGTTGGCAAGGTGGCTGCCGGTAATATGTCGGAGGCGGAGCTCCAGCGGTTGGAACGGCTGGCCTGCCCCGGTTGCGGCAGCTGCGCCGGTATGTTCACCGCCAATACGATGAACTGCCTTACCGAGGCTTTAGGCATGGCCTTGCCGGGCAACGGCACGATTCCGGCCGTGGACGCCCGCCGCCGCGCCCTGGCGAGGCAGGCCGGCGCCCGCATCGTCCAGCTCCTCAAGTCCGGTCCCAGGCCCCTGGAGATAATCACCGCCGACGCTATTTTTAACGCCTGCACCGTGGACATGGCCCTGGGCGGCAGCAGCAACTCCGTGCTGCACCTTATGGCGATCGCCAGCGAGGCCGGCATCGACTTTCAGTTGCCCACCATCAACGATATCAGCCGGCACACCCCTTATCTATGTTCGCTCCGGCCCGCCGGCCCGTATCACATCGAAGACCTCGACCGCGCGGGCGGCATCCCGGCGGTCATGGGTGAGCTTAAGAGTCTATTAAAACGGAAATCGTTGACGGTCACCGGCAAAACCATCGGCGAGAACCTCGTCGGCGTCAAGAACCTGGATAAAGACGTAATCCGGTCGGTGAAGAACGCCTTTGCGCCTACGGGCGGTCTGGCCCTGCTCTTCGGCAACCTCGCCCCGGAAGGCGCGGTGGTCAAGAAGGCCGCCGTGGCCCCGGAGATGCTCATCCACCGCGGCCCGGCGCGGGTCTTTAACTCAGAGGAAACGGCCACCCGCGCCATCCTGGACAAGAAGATAAAACCCGGTGACGTGCTGGTCATCCGCTACGAGGGCCCCAGGGGCGGGCCCGGCATGCGCGAGATGCTGACGCCTACCTCCCTGATCACCGGTGCCGGTCTGGATAAAGAAGTGGCCCTGATTACCGACGGCCGGTTTTCCGGGGCTACCCGCGGCGCGTCCATCGGACACGTCTCACCGGAGGCCGCCGCCCGCGGACCTATCGCTGCCGTCAGGGAAGGGGACATCATCAGTATCGATATCCCCGCCCATAAGCTCAGCGTTGAGCTGACGGACAAAGTGATTGCCGGCCGGCTGGCCAAGCTGCCTGCCTTTAAGCCCAGGATCAAGTCCGGCTATCTCCGCCGCTATATTGAGAAGGTGTCTTCCGCCAGCACCGGCGCGGTCTTTGAAAAATGACGTAGTCATCCCGGCGGAGGCCGGGATCCAGGAGGGTGTGGGGGTTTTTTAAATATTAAAGGAAGGGGCGGGAAGCCATGAAAAAGACGGGTGCCCAGATTATCTGTGAAAGCCTGATCGCTGAGGGCGTCGATGTCATGTTCGGTTTCCCCGGCGGCGTCCTGCTGCCCTTCTACGATACCCTTCCCCGGTACCCGCAGCTGCGGCATATCCTGGTGCGCCACGAGCAGGGCGCTGCCCACGCCGCCGATGGCTATGCCCGCGCCACCGGCAAGGTGGGCGTCTGCATGGCGACCTCCGGCCCCGGCGCCACCAACCTGGTGACCGGTATCGCCAACGCTTTCATGGACTCCGTCCCGATGATCGCTATTACCGGGCAGGTCGCCACTCCGTTCATCGGTAAGGACGCCTTCCAGGAGATCGACATCACCGGCATTACCCTGCCCATCACCAAGCACAGCTACCTGGTGACGGACACCGGCGATCTGGCTTCTGTCTTCAAAGAGGCTTTTTACATCGCCCGCACCGGCCGGCCCGGCCCGGTCCTTATCGACCTCCCCCGGGATGTCCAGCTGGAGCAGGCGGAGTATTCCGTCCCCGCCGGCGAGGTCAAGCTGGCCGGCTATAAGATCCCCACCAGGGGACATCCCACCCAGCTCAAGAACGCCGCTAAATTGATCGATGAAGCCCACCGCCCGCTGATTATCGCCGGGCGCGGCGTCATTATTTCGGGCGCCAGCGACGAGCTGAAAAAGTTCGCCGAGACCGCCCAGATACCGGTGGTTACTACGTTGCTGGGTATCGGCTGCTTCCCCGGGGACCATGTCCTGAGCTACGGCATGGCCGGCATGCATGGCTCCGGCTACGCTAATAAGGCCATCGACGGCGCCGACCTGCTTATCGCCGTCGGCATGAGGTTCGACGATAGGGTGACGGGCAAGATCAGCGCTTTTGCCCAGCATGCCAGGATAATCCATGTCGACCTCGACCCCGCGGAGATCGGTAAGAACATCCGCGTCGACGTACCTATTGTCGGCGATGTTAAGGTCGTGCTCCAAACTCTACACAAGATGGTCGAAGTGAACCGGCACCTCGAGTGGCTCCAGCAGCTCGATGACTGGCGGAGACAGCACCCGATGCTGGAAGTGCGTGAAGGCGCCGGGCTCCTTCCTCAATATATTATCAAGGAGTTATATGAGGCCACCGGCGGCCAGGCTGTCGTCGTGACCGGCGTCGGCCAGCACCAGATGTGGACCGCCCAGCACTATATCTTCCGCGAGCCGCGTCATTTCATTTCTTCCGGCGGCCTGGGCACGATGGGCTTCGGGCTGCCCGCCGCGATGGGCGCTAAAGTGGGCCGGCCTGATGCCACCGTCTGGCTCGTCGACGGCGACGGCTCTCTCCAGATGACCATCCAGGAGCTGGCCACTCTGGTCCAGGACAAGATCGCCGTCAAGATCGCGGTGTTGAACAACGGCTACCTGGGCATGGTCAGGCAGTGGCAGGAGCTCTTCTACGGTAAACGCTACGTCGCTACCCCGCTTTCCTGCCCCGACTTCGTCAAGGTGGCCGAGGCGTATTGCATCCCCGGCCTGCGCGTTACCCGCCGCGAAGAGGTCACCGGGGCCATTCAGCAGGCGATGGCCTGTGACGGGCCTTTCCTGATCGACTTCATGGTCGAGCCTGAAGAGAATGTTTTCCCGATAGTGCCGCCCGGCGCGTCGGTAGCCGAGTTTATCGAAGGACCGAAGAAAGAGGTGTCCACATGGCCACGACGAAGCACACCCTAGTCGCTATTGTCCGCGATAAGCCGGGTGTCCTGAACCGCATGGTCAGCCTTTTCCGCCGCCGCGGCTTTAACATCGATAGCATCGCCGTCGGCCACAGCGAGGAGCCGGACCTGTCGCGCGTGACCATCATCCTTAACGGTTCGACCGCTATGGTCGAGCAGGTCAGGAAACAGCTCGATAAGCTCATCGATGTCGTCCGCGTCTCGGACATCTCCGGGGATAAGATCATCGCCCGGGAGCTGGCCCTGGTGAAGACCAAAGCCAGCTCGGCAACCCGCTCCGAGATTATCGAGATCGCCGATATCTTCCGGGCTAATATCGTCGACGTCGCCTCGGATTCTTTGACTATTGAAATTACCGGCGATGAGGACAAGATCGACTCCATGCTGAAGCTGCTGCGCGGTTTCGGCGTTAAGGAGATCGCCCGCACCGGCCGCGTCGCCATGGTCCGCGGCACGCTGCCTTCCGACGAAAAGAAGGCTAATAATAAATAAGTTCGTTCGTTCATCCTGAGCTTGTCGAGGGATGAGCGGAGCATAAAAACCAAGGAGGAATGATATGGCCCTTATTGATTTCGGCGGCGTAAAAGAAGAGGTCGTCATGAGGAAAGAGTTCCCTATGGCTAAGGCCCGGCGCGTGCTTAAGAACGAGACCATCGCGGTCATCGGCTACGGCGTCCAGGGCCCCGGCCAGTCTTTAAATATGAAGGACAACGGCTTTAACGTTATCATCGGCCAGTCCAAAGACTTTATGCGCGACTGGGACCGCGCCGTGGCGGACGGCTGGAAGCCCGGCAAGGACCTCTTTGAAATTGAAGAGGCCGCCGAGCGCGGCACGATTATCGAAATGCTGACCAGCGATGCTTCCCAGCGCTTGATCTGGCCGGCTGTTAAAAAGCACCTGAAGCCGGGCAAGGCGGTATATTTCTCGCATGGTTTCTCCATCGTCTACCGTGACCAGACTAAGATCATCCCGCCGGAGGATGTCGACGTCATCATGGTGGCCCCCAAGGGCAGCGGGACGTCTCTGCGCCGTAATTTTCTCTCCGGGGCGGGCATCAATTCCAGCTTCGCGGTCTTCCAGGATGCCACCGGCCGGGCCAAACAGCGCGCCCTCGCCCTCGGCATTGCCATCGGCTCCGGCTATCTCTTCCCCACTACCTTTGAAAATGAGGTCTACTCCGACCTCGTTGGCGAGCGCGGCGTGCTGATGGGCGCCCTGGCGGGCGTCATGGAAGCCCAATACGATACTCTTAGAAAACACGGCCACAGCCCCAGCGAGGCCTTTAATGAGACCGTCGAAGAGCTGACCGAGAGCCTCATCAAGCTCGTCGCGGAAAACGGCATGGACTGGATGTACGCCAACTGCTCCGCTACCGCCCAGCGCGGCGCCCTCGACTGGAAGCCTAA
>JBFYTX010000209.1:0-3226 GCA_041300345.1 Dehalococcoidales bacterium
CGGCGGTCGCCTACCTTACGCAGATACTGGCCCATGCGCCGGAGGAGCTGCTGGCAGCCCGGGCGGCGGTAGGCTTCGGCCTCGGCATCAACTCGTCAGTCATCATGGCCTACACCTATGAGAACCAGCGGCAGGTGGGCAGCTTCATCTCCTACGGGGCGCTGGGATGGCTGATCGGGGCGATGACGGCGGCGATCGTCAAGGACTATACAGCCTTATTTATCACCAGCGCCGCGGTGGCCTTCGTGGCTTTTCTCGTCTCATGGCTGCTCGTGGAAAAGGCCACCAGCCACATGCAGGTAGCCAGGTTCCCGGCAGCGCTGATCAAGGCCGACTGGCGGGTATATCTGGGATTTTTCCTGAGGCAGCTGGGGGGCAACGCCATCTGGGCGGTCTGGCCGCTGTACCAGGCCGGCATCGGCGCGACCAAGCTCTGGATAGCCCTCGTGGAAGTAACGAACATGGGCGGGCAGATCGTGGCGATGCGCTTCATCGAGCGGTTCAACCCGGTGAAGATGTTCCAGGGGGGGCTCATCCTTTCGGCGGCGGTCTTCGTCGTTTACGGGCTGCTGACGCGGTACTGGCAGCTCGTACCCGTGCAGCTGTTCCTGGCGCTGGCCTACTCCAGCATGTTCGTCGGGGCGCTGAGCTACCTCCTGAGACATCACCCGGAGTACGGCACCACCGCCGGCCTGATGAACTCCACCAACGCCGTCTCCGGCGTGCTGGGGCCGTTCCTGGGCGGGGCGGTTTCCGAGGCGTGGGGGTTTGCCACGCTGATGTACGTGGGGGCGGGGACGACTATCGTCGGGTTCCTGACCACGCTGGGACTGAAGGTAAAGACGCCGGCGGCGGCCGGCGGACAAAGGGGGCCAAGATGATATTCGGGCTGCTGGGCTTCATGGTCTTCATGGCCGTTATCCTGGCGTTATGGGAAATACAGATCGAGGGGAAGGACGGATGGACGGCCAATTCTCCCGGCTGGCGCATCGAAAAGGGGTGGGTGGTAAAACTGGCGGGCGGGCGGCCGATAACCGGCTACCACATCTTCATGACCCTTTTTATCGTCGGGCTGGTCCACCTGCCGCTCTTCTTTGTCCCATGGAGCTGGCGGCTGGAAATGCTGATCATCGGGTTTTACCTGGGGATGCTCCTGCTGGAAGACTTTTTCTGGTTTGTCCTGAACCCTTATTACGGAATCAGGAAATTCCGCAAGGGGCAAATCTGGTGGCACAAGAACTGGTGGGGGCCGGTGCCGTCTTTTTACTGGATACTACTGATCGTCGTCATCGCACTGATGTATTTCGGCCGGGCGGCAATTTAGAAAACGACCGGGGCACCGCGCCATTTTATTTCAGGGCGAGTTATCCCTTATAATGGATGTATTCCTATGAACGCACCAAGCTCCCCGGCAAATATCGACAGCAGCTTCTGGCAGGCGCTTTTCAACGCCAATGCCATAGCGGTCATCGGCGCCAAGAACCAACCCGGCTCCTGGGGCAACGACGCCATGCGCGCCTCCGTGGAGTCGGCCAAGGCCAAAGAAGGCCGGCGGGTCTACGCGGTCAATCCCAAGGAGCCGGAAGTGCTGGGGGTAAAATCATATAAAACCGTGCTGGAGATACCGGACGCGGTGGAATTGGCGATAATCGTAGTGCCGGCGGCCATCGTACCCCAAGTGTTCCGCCAGTGCGCCGAGAAAAAGGTCCGGGCGGCGGTGATCATCTCGGCGGGGTTTGCCGAGGTGGACGAGGCCGGGGCGAAGCTGCAAGAGGACATCATGGCCGTGTCCCGGCAATACGGGCTGCACTTCGTCGGCCCGAACTGCAACGGCCACGCCGATATGTATTCGAGGGTCGCGAGCCTCGGCTTCGCCAGCCGGATACCCGCGGGACCGATGTCACTGCTGAGCCAGAGCGGCACGTTGGGCGCCAGCATCATGCAGATCGCGGCGAGCCGGGGCACAGGCTTGAGCAAGGTGGTCAGCACCGGCAACGAGGCGGACCTGCACCTCGAGGACTACCTGACGTACCTGGCGCAGGACGATAATACCAGGATAATTACCGCTTACATCGAGGGGCTGCGGGAAGGCCGGCGCTTCTACGAGCTGGCCAGGGAGATCACGCGGAAGAAGCCCATCGTGGTGATGAAGTCCGGCACGACCGGCGCGGCAGCCAAAGCCGCGAGGTCGCATACCGGGGCGCTGGCCGGCTCGGACGCGGTGTATACGGCGGCGTTCAAGCAGGCGGGCGTGATCAGGGCGGAGGACGAGGAGGAGCTGGCCGACCTCGTCCTGGCTTTGAGCCACCTGCCGCTGCCGCGGGGGAAAAGGGTGGGGATACTGACGATGGGCGGCGGCTTCGGGGTGGTGACGGCGGAGGACTGCGAGAAAGAAGGGCTGGAGATAGCCGAGCTCGAGCCGGAGACCCTGCAAAAGATGAGCGCGATACTGCCGCCGCGATGGTCTCCGGGGAACCCGGTCGACCTCGTCGGCACGAGACAGACGGCCGGGGAGAACGTCGGGTCGATCTGCCTCCGGCTGCTGCTGGAGGACAAGAACGTCGACGGCATCATATCGCTGCTGCCGCCGATGCTGATGTCGCCGAACATGATGGCGGAAGCTACTAAAGAACAGATACACGCGCTGCAAATAGAGAACGCCAGGAACCAGGAGATACTGTACGGGCAGCTGAAGGAGCACGACAAGCCGCTGGTATATATACGCAGGATTTCGTTTAATCCCGCCTTAGAAGGGAACGACCCGGCGCTGGCGCCGAAAGTCAGGATACCGGAATACAACCATCCCCGCCGCGCCGCGCGGGTGCTAAAGTACCTGGCGGAGTATAGAAAGTACCTGGAGAGCTAACAGCTAGTAGCTGTTAGCTGTTAGCTGTTAGTCCCCGCCCCTTTGTCCCTCTCCCATCAAGGGAGAGGGGTATAATGAAGAGGCAACATCTATTCGTTTTTTGTTTTTTTATTTTTGGTTTTATAGCTAAACAAGCAAATTTCGTAGCTGTTATTTGTTTCTAACTTTATGTCCAGTCAGCTTCAGCATCAAAGTATTCGTTTTTGACGTTATGGTAAATCTGCCGGCCTTGTTCAGATGTTAAGATACGCCGATATTTAAGTATATATCCATAGGGCGAAAGAGGGAAGGGGAAAATGTCGTATATTGACCTCGCCCCCTGTATCCCCCTCTCCGCCAGCGGAGAGGGGGAAGATAATT
>JBFYTX010000192.1:0-7397 GCA_041300345.1 Dehalococcoidales bacterium
CCCCGCCATATTCTGGTGCTACTGTTTAAAGAGGGGGCAAGGGGGTGAGGTCATAGAAACCCTTCCTTTTTCGCGACATTTTCCCCTTCCCTTTTCCCCTGTATCCCCTGTATACTAATAACAGCTCACAGCTAAAAGCTCATAGCCAATAGCTCGCTTAACATATTGTTGGAAACGAATACCCGGTCGCTGAAGCTAACTAAACATAAAGTCAGGAACGAATAACAGCTTCAAATTTTTACTGTTTAGCTTCAAACCCTGAAATAAAAAAACGAAAAACGAATACTTTATAACAGCTAATCGCCAACAGCTAATAGCTAACCGCCGTCCATTAACTGTTCATTCCCCAAAAGAGTTATAATTACTCCAGAGACAAATTGAAGGTGGTAAGTTATGAACGGTGTTATAAAAATTACCGCCCGGCCCAAGCTCCGCTCCCCTAACCTCCTCGCCGCCTGGCCCGGCATCGGCAACGTCGCCACGATACTCTCCAACTACCTCCGCGCCAAGCTCCCCTTTAAAGACCTCGGCTTCCTCGAGCCCTCCTATTTCTTCGACCCCATTGGCGTGCTCGTCAAGGACAACGTCGTCGAGGCCCCCACCTTCCCCCTTAGCCAGTTCTACTATTGGAAGAACGAAGGCGGCGCTAACGACCTCATCCTCTTTATCGGCGATGACCAGCCCGTCAGCAAAGGCTACGACCTCGCCAACTGCATCCTCGATGTCGCTGAAAGGTTCGAGGTCGGCCGCATCTATACCTGCGCCGCGGCCATCACCCGCATCCATCACACCGAGCCCCCCAAGGTCTGGGGCGTCGCCACCAGCCACCTCGTCGCCGCGGAGCTGGAGCAGTACAAACTGCAAAACGCTACCAACCTCCAGATCGCCGGACTCAATGGCCTCCTCCTCGGCGTCGCTAAGGAAAGGGCCATCGACGGCGTTTGCCTGCTCGGAGAGGTGCCCGTCTACGCCAGCCGCGTGCCCAATCCCATGGCCGCTCTGGCCGTCCTCAAGGTCCTCTCCGCCATACTCGAAATCAAGGTCGACTTTGCCGACCTGGCGAAAATGGCCGTCGACGCCGGCGAGCGCATCAAGCAGGTAGCCGCCCAGGCCATGGAAGAGTACATCGACTACTTTACCGAGCCTATCTGGGAGCGCGGCGAGGAAGACGACGAGGAAAGCGAAGATAAAGGCGACGAGGAAGCGCAGGGAGAAAGCAACTAGCCGACTGCGCTGCATTCACCACCGACTATGAAACTGGGAAAAAGCGCCGCCCTCGCCGGATTTAAGCCCCCGCGGGGCGGTATCACCGGCCGCAGGACCCAGCTCCGCGAGAAAAAGCTCTCGGATGTCCGCAACGACTACAAGTGGCAGGCGGACGCCGAGCTCGCCCGCCTCGATGCTGCCTCCGTCCTGAGCATGTCCTTCTCGCTCTACCTCCTCGACTACGCCGCCGCTTTACACCAGTCCCATGCCAACCGCTTCCCCCTGGCGGTAGAGACCCTCGACGGCAAGCACATCGGCAATTGCACCTGCTACGACATCGACGAAAAGAAGCTGGAAGCCCAGCTGGGCATCATGATCGGCAACCGCGACTACTGGGACAAGGGCTACGGCGCCGACGTCGTCGCTACCCTGGTCGACCATGTTTTCCGCACTACCCGCCTGAACCGGCTCTATCTCAAGACGCTGGACTGGAATATGAGGGCGCAGAAGTGCTTCGCCCGGTGCGGCTTTACACCCTTCGGCCGCCTCCGCCGCAACGGCTACGATTTTACCCTCATGGAGCTCAAACGCAAAGAATGGGAAAAACAGCAAGCCGCCCAATGAACATGAAAGACGGTCAAATATCTTTCAAGCCCCTCCGGGAAGCCGATCTGCCGCTGATGCACCGGTGGTTGAACACGCCCCACGTCAGCGAATGGTGGAACCTTGATGGTAACCATCACCCATCAGTGGAAGATGTTGAGAGAAAGTACCCTCCACGCATCAATGGCCTCGAACCTGTTGATTGTAATTTGATGTATTATGATGACAAGCCAATCGGCATGATACAATTCTATCGGCTGGATGACTTCCCTGTGGAAAAAGCTATGCTCGGAATGGACGCAGGCTGCGCCGGCGTTGACCTCTTTATCGGTGAAGTAGATTACGTTCATCGGGGACTGGGAAGCGGCATTATCCGACAATTTCTCAGGGAGATTGTTTTTGATAAAGGTATTTCCCGCTGCGTCATCGACCCTGAGCCCGAAAATATCATCGCCATCAAGGCTTACCGCAAAGCTGGTTTTAAATACTTAAAGACTACCTGGAATGATAGAGACAAAGTTAATGCCTATATCATGAGTATGAATCGTGATGAAATAGACCTTAAAAAGAGTGTTTAAGAGGGGCGTTAGCCCCTCTTCTTAGTTTCTCCCCCTCTCCTGATAACCTCGCCAGGAGAGGGGGACATAGGGGGTGAGGTTCATTAATCTAAATTATCAGCCCATCGCCTGGCTCGGCGACCGCGTTCGTCTCCTCGACCAGACCCGGCTCCCCCGACAGGAGGTCTACCTGGAGCTTAAAGACTACCGGAACGTCGCCTCCGCCATCAGGGAGCTCAAGGTGCGCGGCGCGCCCGCTATTGCTATCGCCGGGGCTTACGCCGTGGCCCTCGGCGCCCGGAACACCAATGCGGCCTCGGTTTCCGCCTTTCTTAAAAAAGTGAACGGCATTATCTCATATATCGCCGCTACCCGCCCCACCGCCCGTAACCTTTTCGCCGCGCTGGAACGACTTAGAACGGTCGCCGCGTCGGGCAAAAGCGCCGCCGCCATCACTAAAGCTCTTACCGCCGAATCCATCAAGATACACCATGAGGAATCCTCAGCCACTGCCCGCATCAGCCGTTACGGCGCCGGCCTTATAAAAGCCGACTGGACGGTACTGACCCACTGTAATACCGGCCCCCTGGCCGCCCCCGACTACGGTACGGCTTTAGGGGTGATCATTAAAGCTCATCAACAGGAGAAGAACATTAAAGTCCTCGCCACCGAGACCCGCCCCCTCCTCCAGGGCGCCCGGCTGACCATGTGGGAGCTGCAAAAAGCCGGCGTGCCGGCTACGTTGATTACTGACTCCGCGGCGGGGTATTTTATTAAAGCGGGTAAGGTCGATTGTGTTATCACCGGCGCCGACCGCATTGCCGCCAGCGGCGACACCGCCAACAAGATCGGGACCTATACGCTGGCGGTGCTGGTGAAGGAGAACCAAATACCGTTCTATATCGCTGCCCCCGTCTCCACCATAGATATGTCTCTAATAAGCGGCGACCAGATCCCCATCGAGGAGCGCGACCCCGCGGAAGTCATCGGCGTTCAGGGCGTGTCCATGGCCCCGGCCGGCATTGCCGCCGCCAATCCCGCCTTTGACGTCACGCCGCATCGGTACATCACTGCTATCGTTACCGATAAGGGCATCGTGAAAAAGCCGTATATCGCCGGACTTAAAGCGCTCTTCCGGGAGGTGCCTAAAAAGTGAGTGTGTCCCGTACGTTGATCTTTGTCGGCGCGCACCCGGACGACGAGTCGTTCGGCGTCGGCGGCACGCTGGCGCAGTATGCCGCGGCTGGCGTTAAGGTCTATTATATCTGCGGGACGCGCGGCGAGGTAGGCGAGGTGCCCCCGGAAATGTTAAAGGGCTTTGATTCAATCGGCGACCTCCGTTCCCACGAGCTCAAATGCGCCGCCGAAGCCCTCGGCCTGACCGACGTTATTTACCTTGGCTACCGCGATTCCGGTATGGCCGGCACGCCAGATAACAATCACCCGCAGGCACTGGCGGCCGCCCCGCTAGAGGAAGTGGCCGGGCGCATTGTAGAGATATTCCGCCGTCTAAAACCGGAAGTCGTAGTCACGTTCGACCCCATCGGCGGGTACCATCACCCCGACCACGTGGCTATTCATAATGCCTCGGTGATGGCTTTCAAAGCCGCCGGCGACCCCCGGAAATACCCGGAAGCCGGCGCGGCCTTTCAGCCGCAGAAGCTGTATTTTCACGTCTTTCCCCATCGCTTGTTGAACATCATAATCAAGGTAATGGCCTTCTTCGGGCGCGATATCCATCACGTCGGGAAGAACAAGGACATCGACCTGGCGGAATTCATTGAAGCGGACTTTCCGGTGCACGCCGTGATACGCCTTAAAAAGGAGTCCGTCCGGATGCGTGAGCGCGCGTCCGCCTGCCACGCCAGCCAGCTTTTCGGCGGCTCGCCCCGCGGGGGACTGCTTGGCCTGGTCGGTCGGCTGTTCGGCCAGCGTGACTCCTTCATGCGCGCCGAGCCGCCGGTCAAGGGGCGCCGCCGTGAGCATGACCTCTTTAAAGGAGTGGTATAATAGGGAACTGGTGTTTTAAGGAGATATTTCATGAGCAGCCGGACGCTGGAATCAAGACTGGACTCCCTCGAAGCTGAGATCAAATCCCTGAAAAGGCAGGTCAGGGCCAAGGACAAACAGATACAGACTTTACAGGACATCGAAGCCATCAAGCGACTTCAGTGCGCGTACAGCTACTACCTGGAGCACTGGATGAGCGATGAGATCATCGACTGTTTTTCCAACAACCCGGAGGTTTCCGGCACCTTCGTCGAGGGCACTTATAAAGGTCCGGAAGGCATCCGCCGCTACTTCGGGCAGGGTCGGGTCATGCCGCCGGAGTTCCTCCACCTGGTGATGCAGGTCTCCCCGGTGATTACCGTCGCTAAAGATGGCAAAACCGCCCGCGGCAGATGGTACGGCTACGGCACCATCCTTTCACGTTTCACCACCCCCCTCGACCCCACTTATATGATGGTCATTTACGAAATGGACTATATCAAGGAAGACGGCGTCTGGAAGATACTCAAGCTCCGGCTGCTCATGCACTATGCCTATACTTCCGGCAGGAACCCGCCGGCGGCGGATTCCGGAGACCGCCCGCGTATCAAACTCACCCCGGACGAGTGGGCGGAATACGATACCCAATACCCCTCCGGATATATCTACCCCCTCCATTTCAGGCACCCGGTCACCGGTAAGGAGACCTCGGAAGTCAGGCGCAACGCCGCTTTAAAGCTCAAGCCGAACCCATTCAAGGAGACGCAATAACAGGGAGGCATTTATGGACCTTGCGAATAAAGTAGCGCTGGTGACGGGGAGCGCGAGGGGGATCGGGCGGGCGATAGCCTTAAAGCTGGCCGAGGCCGGCGCTAATGTAGCGGTCAACGATATAGCTTCGGCGGCAGAAGCTCTAGAGGGAGTAGTTAAAGAAATCGAGTTGCTGAGGAGGCAGTCGATGGCCGTCACCGCTGACGTCAGTTCTTCAGAAGACGTTACGAAGATGGTTGAAGCAGTAGTCAACAAGTTCGGCAGGATTGATATCCTCATCAACAACGCCGGGGTGACGCGCGACGGGCTGGTCATGCGCATGAGCGACGAGGACTGGAACACCGTCCTCAATATCGACCTCAAGAGCGCTTTTCTCTGCACCCGGGCGGTGCTGAGGAACATGCTCAAGCAGCGCTGGGGGAGAATCGTCAGCATTGCGAGCATCGTGGGTATTCACGGCAACGCCGGGCAGGCCAACTACGCCGCCGCCAAGGCGGGGGTCATTGCTTTCACGAAATCGGTAGCTAAAGAGGTAGCCTCTCGGGGCATCACCGTCAATGCCATCGCGCCGGGTTACATAGATACAAAAATGACGCAGAACCTCGACGAAAAGCAGTCGCAGGAGCTCCTCAAGCGAGTCCCGACAGGCTACGCGGGCACGCCGCGGGACGTGGCTGAGGCGGTAGCCTTCCTGGCGAGTGAAGAAGCACGATACATCACCGCGCAGGTGTTGGGGGTGGACGGGGGGATGTGAGGGGATATCCTACGTCGTTTCCCGCTTTCTCCCCGGTAACTCTATCTTCATGCCATGATGGCGTAACCGCCATTCCTTGATGCAGTGCAACACCTCGGCATCGGTGATATCGTGCCAGGAGCGGTAGTAATCGGCGATATAGAACCGGGGTTCTTTACCCACCGCACAGGTGACCACCCTGTCGGCGGCTTCCCGCAGGGCTTCCACGATCGGCTCCGGCCCCACCGGCACGGCGGCGATTATTTGTTTGGGATTGCGATGCCGCAGGGACTCGATTGCCGCCCGCATAGTATAACCGGAAGCCAGGCCGTCATCGACAATGATCACCGTCCGCCCGGCGATAGATAAAGGGGGTCGGTCACCATGATAAAGCAGGCTGCGGTGGCGGATATCCGACCTCACCTGGCTCACCTGGTAGTTAATCTGCGTCTGGCTCAGCCCGACCCTCTTGATAATCGCCTCATCGAAAATCGTCGTGCCGTCATCGGTCACGGAGCCGAAGCCGCCCTCAGGGCTCAAGGGCAGCGGTATCTTGCGCGAGATAACGAGGTCGAGATCGGCGTTGATTCCTAAAGCCACTCCTAAAGCCACGGCCACGCCGCCGTTAGGGATTCCCAGCACCACCGCCGCTTTGTCGGCGTAGTCGTAGAGCTTCTCGGCGAGCTTGCGCCCGGCGTCATAGCGGTTCTCGAATAAAGGTTCGGCGGTGGTATGGCGCATGTTACTCCTCTTATTTTAGTAATTTGAACTCATTCACGTCCACCAGGCCGAGATCGGTCAGGCGCAACTCGGGGATGACCGGCAGGGCCAGGAACGATAAAGTAGCGAACGGCGAAGGCAACTCGGAACCTAATTCATGGGCGGCCCGGTCCAGTTTTTCCAGCCCCGCCGCGACCTTCTCCAGGGGCTCGGGAGATAGCAGTCCGGCAATGGGCGTAGCTAAACCGGCGAGAATTTTGCCGTCAGCCACCGCCACCAGCCCGCCCTGCATATGCTCAACCTCTTTAACGGCCACACAGATATCGTTATCGTCGACGCCGACGGCGACGATGTTATGCGAATCATGGGCGATAGACGAGGCCAGAGCCCCTTTCTTGAGACCGAAGCCGGTCACCAGCCCCCGGCCGATATGCCCGCTGGCTTTATGCCTTTCGACCACCACCGCTTTCAGAATATCACGGGCGGTATCAGAAACGATCAGACCATCAACCACCTGCACCTTCAAAAGCTTCTTGCGGGTGATAATCTGGCCGGGCACGACTTCGATCACGGGTTGGGTATCTATTTTTGCGCGGAGCTGTAAGCCTTTAACACTAAACGGCTTGATATTAACAGTATGAGTCAGCCGTTCGCCGACGGACTGGGATAAAGAAAATAACGGCTTGCCTTTCCGGGCTACCAGGCGGCCGCGATAGAAAACCAGGTCAACGGTAAAGTCGGCCAGACTATCGAGCACCACGAGGTTGGCAACATAGCCAGGGGCGACCGCTCCCAGCCTGTTCAGGCGGAAATACGAA
>JBFYTX010000212.1:0-4424 GCA_041300345.1 Dehalococcoidales bacterium
CTCGGGCAGGCCGGGATGTCCTCACCGGCGTCGAGCCTGGCTTTGATTTCCTCGAAGGGATATCGGTTCCCGCAGTCGAGGCAGACGGCCCGGTTCATGTTGCCGTGCAGCTCGAAGACCTTGTCCCCGGGGACGCCGGCTTTCTGGTGCAGGTTGTCCACGTTCTGCGTGATAACGCAGTCGAGCCGGCCCATGCGGTGCAGCTCCGCCATCGCCAGGTGGGCGGCGTTGGGCATCGCCTTGCCGGTCATCAGCCCGTCTTTAAAGAAGTGCCACTGCTTGCGGCGCGACTCCGCATTGTTAAGGAATTTTTCGATGGTGAAGTCTTCGGGGTCGTAGCGTGTCCAAAGACCGCCGGGACCGCGGAAGTCGGGGATACCGGACTCGGTGCTGATGCCGGCCCCGGTGAAAATCACCGGCTTCCGGCTCTCTATAATGAGCCCGGCGATTTTCTCTATCAGGGCGTTTGGTTCCTGTTTATCCATTTCCCACCGTCGCGGACGCCAGGCTCCTGGCCAGCCTCTTTTCGAGCGCCAGTCCTTCCGCCAGCGGCAGGTCCAGCCCGCGCCTTACGGCTTGCTTGACATAACGCACGACCATGGTGTCCATCGACTCTATTTTTCGCGCCAGTTTTTCAGCTTCGGAAAGCAGGTCGGCCCGGGCGACCACCCGGTTGACCAGCTTTACTTTGATGGCTTCGGCGGCGGTCAGCCATCGGCCTGTCAATATCATTTCCAGCGCGGCGGCCGCGCCGATGGTCCGCGGCAGGGTCTGGCTCCCGCCGGCCGCCGGAATGATCCCGAGGCCCGTCTCCGGCATCCCGAAACGGGCGTCGTCCGCGGCCAGGCGGATGTCACAACAGAGCGCCATCTCTATCCCGGAGCCGAGTACATAGCCGTGCAGCTCGGCGATGACCGGCTGTTCAATGCTCAGGAATCGCCCCCAGATGTCCCTGGCGAAGCGCGCCTGCCGCGCCGCGACTGGCGCGGGTGCGGTCAGGAACTCGGTGATGTCGGCCCCCGCGCAGAAGGCTTTTTCCCCCGACCCCTTCAGGATTACTACCCTCACCTCGGGGTCGTCCTTGATCGCCCCCAGCGCCTCGTACAGCTCGTCCCGCATCCTGACGTTATAGGCGTTGAGGGCTTTGGGACGGTTGAGCGTTATATACGCTAACCCGCCCCGCTTTTCGTAAATGATCGTCTCAAAATCAGCCATGACATCCCGTTTTAGTAGCCGCGTTTCCCGAGGTATTTGCCTACTAATAAAGCTATGGCGGCCACTACAGCGCTCAAAATAAACGGTTCGTAATGCCAGAGCTGGAACCACTCGAACCAGCAGTCCTCGTCGTTACAGGCGAAGTGCTGGTAAACCGTCAGCCCTATGGCCGACCCGAAGGCCAGGGCGGCCAGTATTTCCGTCACATAATGTTTCATTAACGACCTCCTTATTTCCCCTGGAACTCCGGTGGTCTCTTATCCCGGAAGGCTTTAATGCCCTCGGTGCGGTCGGCGGTGGTGTGCAGCAGGAAATACAGGTCGGCCTCGAGCCTCAGACCCTGCTCCAGCGTCAGGTCCATCCCTTTGAGTACCGCCTCTTTAAGGTACCTCACCGCCAGAGGCCCCTTGCCCGCGATGGTTTCCGCCAGCTTTTGGGCCTCCCCGGCCAGCGCTTCCGCCGTGACAACTTTGCTCACCAGCCCTATCTCTAATGCTTCAGCCGCGGTAATGGCGTCGCCTGTGAGGAGCATCTCCATGGCTTTGCCCCGCCCAACGGTTCTCGCCAGCCGCTGCGTGCCGCCGTCCGAAGGCATACGTTCCTGTGTCGACTGCGCCATCGCGAACCGCGCTTTATCTGAAGCAAGGCGTATATCGCCGCTTAAAGCTATCTCCAGTCCCTCTCCGGTGGCATCGCCGTTTATCGCTACGACGACCGGCTTGTCTATTCCGGCGATTGCGGCGGCTGGACCCGCCGGCGGCCTTTCTCCCGGCCCGGCGTCTTTAAAATCGATGAATGTCTCGCCGGTACCGGTCAGGATCACCGTGTAAACCGCGTCGTCGCCGTTGGTTTCACCGCAGGCATCTTCCATCTCGCCGGCCAGTTCATCGTAAACGACCTTCGCCTGGCTGAGCTTGATGGTGGCGATGTGTCCCTTTATTTCATACCTGATTGTTCGATATGGCATAGAATTATCTTAGACTTACTCCGCCGCCAGCGTCAAGCCGCTCCGCCCGATTTCACGCCAGCTTTCATGATTGTGTTCGGTTCAGGCCGGTGCTATAATCTGTTCGTATATTCTCTTTTAAGGAGCGCTAAAATCGAGATCATTCCGGCCATCGATCTGCGCGACGGGAAGTGTGTCCGGCTCTTCCAGGGCGACTATAATCAGGAGACCGTTTTTTCCGAAGACCCCCTGGATACCGCCCTGAAGTGGCAGTCGCTGGGGGCGCCCCGACTCCACATCGTGGATCTGGACGGCGCGGCTTCGGGCGAGGTCCGCAATCTGGAGATCATTAAGAACATCGCTAAGGCGATATTGATACCGGTCGAGATGGGAGGGGGTATACGCGACCTGGCGACCATCAAGTCGCTGCTTAAAGACGGCATCGAGCGCGTTGTCCTGGGCACGGCCGCCGTCGAGGACCCCGCCCTGGTCATCGAGGCCTGCCGGCACTTCCGGGAGTCCATCGCTGTGAGCATCGACGCGCGGGACGGCGTCGTGGCAACCCACGGCTGGGTTAAAGTCACTGACCGGAGCGCTGTCGCCCTGGCAAGGACTATGGCCCAGGTGGGCGTACCCCGCTTTATCTATACCGATATCAACCGCGACGGCACCCTTACCGAGCCCAACTTCTCGGCGATCTCTGGGCTGATTGAGGCCCTCGGCCTACCCGTCATTGCCGCCGGCGGCATCGCCTCATTGAACCATCTCAAGATGCTTCAGAAATTGGGCGCCGAGGGCGCCATCGTCGGCCGGGCGCTCTATACCGGCGACATCAATCTCAAGCAGGCGCTGGCCGGGGTCAACCAGTTATCATAAAATGGTTAAAGGGAAATATGGCTAAACTGAACTTCAACGAGAAGGGTCTTATCCCGGCCATCATCCAGGACGATAATACCGGCGAGGTCCTCATGCTGGGCTATATGAACGCGGAGTCTTTAAAACGGACGCTGGAAACCGGCGAGGCCTGGTTTTACAGCCGCAGCCGGCAGCAGCTCTGGCATAAGGGCGAGACCTCCGGCAACGTGATCAAGGTCGTTAAAATTCTTCAGGACTGCGAGAACAACTCCCTGCTGGTGAAAGCCCGCCCGACCGGCCCCGTATGCCATACGGGTCACCAAAACTGCTTCTTCACCGAATTTGAGGATGACTGAACAGTCTTGGGTGTTACCCCTCGCAATGACAAATCACCGCCATTTGACTCCCAGCTATAAAACTGGTACAATATTTAACTTGGAGGCCGAAAATTTACGCGATAATTGAAACAGGCGGAAAGCAATACCGGGTAACCGAAGGGCAGACGATAGATGTCGAGCGGCTGGAAGCGGACGAGGGCGGCGCGATTGAGCTGGATAAAGTGCTGCTCCTGGGTGACGGCGCTGATGTCACCATCGGCAAACCGTTCATCGAGGGAGCCAGGGTGCTGGTCACGGCCAGGAAGAACGGCCGCGGCGAAAAGATAATCGTCTTTAAATTCAAGTCTAAGGTGCGCTACCGCCGCAAGAAAGGCCACCGCCAGCTATTAACGACGTTAAGCATCGATCATATACTGCCGCCCGGTATGGAAGCCCCCAGGCCGGTGAAAAAAGCACGGCGCAAGAAGACCGAAGATACCAGACCCGGGGAGATAAAAGAGGAGAAGGCCGATGGCGCATAAAAAGGGAGGCGGCACCAGCCGCAACGGGCGGGACAGCCAGAGCCAGCGGCTCGGCGTCAAGAGGTTCGCCGGCCAGACGGTTACCTCCGGCACGATCCTGGTACGACAGCGGGGCACGGCCATCCACGCGGGTCTTAATGTAGGCATCGGCAAAGACCACACCCTTTACGCCCTCATCGACGGCCTGGTGAAGTACGAACCGACCGCTAACAACCGGAGAAAGGTCAGCATTTTAGCTACGGAGTAACATGAAAGAAAAGATTCATCCACAGTACTACAGCGACGCCGAGGTGATCTGCTCCTGCGGGAACAAGTTCACCACCGGGTCGACGAAAAAGCAGCTCAAGGTAGAGGTCTGCAGTAACTGCCACCCGTTCTTCACCGGGGAGCGGCGCATGATGGACACGGCGGGGCGAGTGGAGCGATTCAAGAAGCGCTACAAGATACAGAGCTAGGCATATAGACAGGAGGAGGGCCGATTTATCGGCCCTTTTTCTTTGATGGCGGACCAAAAAAAATTCATCTACGGCGGGCAGGCAGTCATCGAAG
>JBFYTX010000218.1:0-8501 GCA_041300345.1 Dehalococcoidales bacterium
ATCGCGGGAGCTTCATAAAAACGGCGTGAGGATCAGGCACATCGGCCGGCTTGAAGGTCTGCCCGAAAAGGTCCGGAAGTCCATTGAAAAAGCCATCAAGCTCACCGGGAATAATCAAGGCATGACCCTGGCCGTGGCCCTTAATTACGGCGGGCGGGCCGAGATTATCGACGCGGTGCGCCGGATTAGCGAGGACAAAATACCCGCCCGTGATATCGACGAAGCAGCGTTTGGCAGGTACCTGTATACGGCCGGTCTGCCGGACGTCGACCTCGTTATTCGCACCAGCGGCGAGATGCGCACCAGTAACTTCCTGATCTGGCAGGCGGCCTATAGCGAGTATTATTTTACCCCGGTATTATGGCCTGATTTCGACGAAGCAGAGCTGGAGAAGGCTTTGCTCGCCTATAGCCTGAGGCAGAGGCGGTTCGGCGGGAGGCAGACTTAAGCCCCATGCTTAAGCAAAGGGTTATCACGGCGCTCTGGGGCATTCCTCTTGTTGTCGCTGCGGTCTGGTTTGACGGGCCGATACCCTGGTTTACTATCTTGGCGGTTATCGTTGGGCTGCTGGCGTGCCTGGAATTTTACCGGATGTCCAGCGTCTCTAAAGCATGGCCGCTGGCAGTCTTCGGACTTGTTGTTACCGTTTTATTTATCACCTATCCTCACTGCACCTTCCCGTCAGCGCTGCCGGTTTTACTCACCGCCGCGGTAGTGCTGTCACTGATAATCCTCGTTGTCATGAGAAAGAGAGAAGATGTTTTCTCCAGCTGGGCCTGGATGATAGGTAGCGTCCTCTATATCGGTTGGCTGCTGAGCCTCCTGGTAACGATAAGGCTTGACGCCGGCCGGGATTGGCTCTATCTAGTCCTGTTTGCTACCTTCGGGTCGGACACGTCGGCCTATTTCATCGGGAAAGCCTTCGGCAAACATAAGCTGGCACCGCAGATCAGCCCGGGCAAGACCCGGGAGGGGGCGGTTGCCGGAGTGATCGGGGCAATTGTAATATGCCTGCTTTTTACGCTTGACACGCCGTTGCAGCTTCCGCTGGGATACGGGCATGCGGTGATCCTTGGGTTGTTTATCAGTATCTTCGGGCAACTCGGCGACCTGGTGGAGTCGCTGCTGAAGCGTAATTTCGGGGCAAAAGACTCCGGCGGTATCATGCCGGGACACGGCGGTATTTTAGACCGACTGGATAGCCTGTTATTTGCTGGGGCAGTTGTTTATGGCTATTCCCTGGTTTGTATATGATAAGCGGGTAATACCCGGAGTTTTCCGGGAAGGCATTAAGAAATTATCTGACTTCAATTGTTTCTCGCCTGAGACAGACTACAGTCTCTCAATTATTCGCTGAAGCTTCTCAAGGCTGCACACCGCGAAGTCCGTATGGACCTGGTGATTCTCCGGGAACGCATCCTCGCGGCAGAGCCAGCAGGTGGTCATGCCGGCGGCTTTGGCCCCGACGATGTCGCTGTTATAAGAGTCGCCTACATACAAGCACGCGGCGGGCGGCATCCCCAGCAGGCCGGCCGCTTGCCGGAAGATACGCGGGTCCGGTTTGCGGATGCCGATTTCTTCGGATAACAGGATACACATGAAAGCGTCGCGCAGTCCCAGCGTCTCCAGCTTGCGATACTGAACGTCGGGAAACCCGTTGGATACTGCCCCGACCTTGAACCGGCGGCGTGATTCCCTGACCAGCGTAACCGCCCCATCGACCGGCGCATTAATATCCGGATATTCACGCACGTATATCTCGGTGATGTCTGCGGCGATGTCTTCCTTAATGCCCAGCAGGCGCAGAAAATGCCGGCTCCGGACGTCGCGCAGCCCTTCGGATGGGGCCCCGGCATTGAAAGCATCAACGGTAATGCGGTCGGACTCGAAGAAAGCTTCCATGATTCGCCCCGTTTTCAATGACTGAAAAACATGCGGGAACTTCTTAACGATGCGTTCCAGGATCATGCCCTGTGCCAGGTTTCTATCGTAGAGCGTGTCGTCGATATCGAACAATATGGCTTTGATGATTTTGCGCTTCATATTTACAAGTCCGATTATAGCTATTTCCAGTATACGGGAAATGGTATAATCCAGACAAATACGGGGACGATATTCCTATGGAAAAACTGATATTCGGCGCTGGAAAGCTGGGGGTTGAACTTACCCCCGGGCAGCTCGGCAAATTCCAGGTCTATTTTCACGATCTTGTCGAATGGAATAAACGCATTAACCTTACCCGGATTACCGATTATGAAGACGTGCAGCTTAAGCATTTTCTGGATTCACTGACAGTTCTGAGCGCGGTACGGTTGACTGACGGTCTGCGGGTTATCGATGTCGGCACCGGGGCGGGAATACCGGGGATACCGTTAAAAATAGTATCTCCGGGGATTAAGCTTACCTTGCTGGAAGCAACCGGTAAAAAGGCAGCATTTTTAGAGCATATTATCAACCGGCTCGGGCTGGACGGCGTGGAATTAGTGACCGGCCGGGCGGAAGAGCTCGGGCACGATGCCGCCTATCGGGAAAAATTCGGCCTGGTTCTGTCACGCGCCGTGGCGCCGCTTCCGGCGGCGGTTGAGCTGACACTTCCTTTCTGCGAGCTCGGCGGATTGTGCATCGCCCTGAAAAAGGGTGATATTAAGGAGGAAATCCAACGATCGCTCAGAGCTATCGATGCCATGGGTGGCCGCATCAGGGAAGTGAAACCACTGGCGCTCGAAGGACTAAATGATACACGATACCTGGTTATCATTGAAAAGCTAAAGCCCACCCCACCCCAATATCCCCGCCGTCCCGGCCTGCCGGTTAAAAGGCCGGTCCTCTCTTGAACGGACCTAGACTTGTTCGTAGAGAGATTTGTATTTAACCTGTAGTCGTTCCACGAGCTGTAAGCATTCTTTGTCTTTAAACCATCTGCCGCCGTACAACCTCAGGCCCTTGATCGTTTCTCGCATCTCTTTTACGTCGGGCCTGGCTGTTTCTAATAACGTGTAGGCGCTTTTTTTATACCTCAGCTTGGCCCTTTTCTCAAACCGGATGAGCAGGTACATGATGGCCACGAGGCTGAAGATGATCAGAAAAAAGTAAAAATAATCCATATACGTCATTTTTAACATATCCGGGTGAACGAGTCAAACGAGTAAGCCAGGGTTTGCCGGCTTTGTTTGCTAAGCCTGGTCGGGCGTAGTAGAATTATATTATCCATTTACGGGAACGGAGGCGGACATGGAAACCGGGACGTGGAAGGTCAAAACAGGACTCGCCCAGATGCTCAAGGGTGGGGTGATTATGGATGTGGTCACCGCCGAGCACGCCAAAATCGCTGAAGACGCGGGCGCCTGCGCCGTGATGGCGCTAGAGCGGGTCCCGGCGGATATCAGGGCGGCCGGGGGCGTGGCGCGCATGTCCGACCCCTCGGTCATCGAGGCGATTATGAAGGCGGTTTCGATCCCGGTCATGGCCAAGTGCCGCATCGGCCATTTCGTCGAAGCGCAGGTGCTCGAGGCGATGGGCGTCGACTATATTGACGAGTCGGAGGTCCTGACGCCGGCCGATGAAAGCAACCATATCTGGAAGCACGATTTCAAAGTGCCGTTCGTCTGCGGCTGCCGCGATCTCGGAGAAGCGCTACGCCGTATCGGGGAGGGGGCGGCTATGATCAGGACCAAGGGCGAGGCCGGCACGGGAAACATCGTCGAGGCCGTGCGGCACATGCGGGCTGTCATGGACGGCATTCGCAAACTCGCCGGCATTCCCGATGACGAGCTCATGGCGGAGGCCAAGGCCCTCGGAGCGCCGTTTGAGCTGGTCCGGGATGTGCATCTGGCAGGCAAGCTGCCGGTAGTCAACTTCGCGGCGGGCGGGGTAGCCACGCCGGCGGACGCCGCCCTCATGATGCAACTTGGGGCGGAAGGAGTCTTCGTCGGCTCGGGTATCTTCAAGTCGAGCAACCCGTCGGTAAGGGCCAAAGCCATCGTTAATGCCACAACCCACTATAAAGACGCCTCCATCATCGCTGAAGTATCCAAGAACCTCGGGGAAGCCATGAGCGGTCTTGATATCAAGCAGATACCGCCCGATGAGCTGATGGCGAAGCGGGGCTGGTAGATGAAGATTGGGGTACTGGCGGCGCAGGGGGCGTTCGCGGAACACATCGCGGTGCTGCGTCAGCTTGATGTTGAAGCCACGGCTATCCGATTGCCGGGGGAGCTCAAGGGGATCGAGGGACTTATTATCCCCGGCGGTGAAACCACGACGATCAGCCAGTTGATGGCCGATTACGATTTAGTGAGAGAAATCACCGCGATGGCTGGCGGCGGCCTGCCGGTCTTCGGGACCTGCGCCGGCATGATACTCATAGCCAGGCGGATATCGGGTAATACAGCTAAAACGCTCGGACTGATGGACATCACCGTGACGCGTAACGCCTTCGGACGGCAGGTAAACAGCTTCGAATCGGAACTGAAGATACCGGTGCTGGGTAAAAAATATTTTCCCGGGGTGTTTATCCGGGCGCCGAAAATTGAAAGCTGCGCGGATAATGTTGAAGTGCTGGCGCGGCTCACCGACGGCACGGTCGTCGCGGCGCGGCAGGGTAAATTGCTGGCCACGGCTTTTCACCCCGAGCTTACCGATGATTTGAGATTTCACCGTTACTTTCTGGATATAGTTACCGGAGACCGCTGAAAAAACCGCGAGGGACCTGTGCAAAAAATCATCACCGACGACATGGATGCCTTCCTCGATATCATGCCTCCCCAGATCAAGAATGCGCTGGTCGGGCAGGAGGATATCAGCGAGCTGCTCGAAGTAGTGCTCGACCTGGGACGCCAGCCGGAAGCCCGCTTCCCCGGACGTGAGGTGGTCCTTAGCGAGAAAGAGGTCGAGACCGGGGATATCGACCACATTGTCGGCAGGATCAGCAAATTCGGGGATGATAACCGCGCCGGCATCGAGCGGACACTCCACCGCATCTCCGCCATACGCAATCGCCGGGGGCGCGTCGTGGGGCTGACTTGCCGGGTAGGCCGGGCTGTCTTCGGCACTATCAAGGTCATCGAAGACCTGGTGCAGAGCGGCAAGAGCGTCCTGCTGCTGGGACGGCCGGGTGTGGGTAAAACGACCATGCTCCGGGAGGTCGCCCGGGTACTGGCTGTCGACGCTAAAAAACGTGTTATCATCGTCGATACGTCTAACGAAATCGCCGGTGACGGCGATATCCCGCATCCCGCCATCGGGCACGCGCGGCGGATGCAGGTGGCCACTCCCAACCTGCAGCACGCCGTGATGATCGAAGCCGTGGAAAACCACATGCCCGAGGTCATCGTTATCGACGAGATAGGTACCGAGCTGGAATCCACGGCCGCCCGAACCATCGCCGAGAGGGGCGTGCAGCTTGTGGGCACCGCCCACGGCAATACCCTGGAAAATCTCATGATGAATCCTACTCTCGCCGACCTCATCGGAGGGATACAGTCCGTCACGCTGGGCGACGAAGAAGCGCGGCGGCGCGGCACGCAGAAATCGATCCTCGAGAGGAAGTCGCCGCCCACCTTCGATATCGTGGTTGAAATCCAGGAGCGCGACCGGGTCGCCATCCACCCGGACGTGGGGGAGGCGGTCGATGCTTTACTGCGCGGCACGCCGCCCGCCATAGAGGTACGCTCGCTCGACGAAAAGGGCGAGGTCAGGATAGAAAAAGCTCCGGCAGCCGGGGCGGAAAAAGCAAAGCCGGCCAGGACCAGGCGACCTAAAGAGGGCTCCCCGGTCCGACTTTACCTCTTCGGGGTGAACCGGGGCAGGCTGATGCAGGTAGCACGGGAGATGGGTATTGAAATCGAGATAACGGAAAACCTGCGCGATGCCGGACTGCTCGTGACTTCCAAGAACTATTACCGCCGCCGGCCCCAAAAAGTCCGCGATGCGGAAAGCGCTCACCTGCCGGTCTACGTCCTGCGGGGCAACGCGCCGCCGCAGATAAGGCAGTTCTTGGGGACTCTCTATCACATCAAGGCAGTTGAAGAAGCCAGTCCGTTCAAGACGGCCATCGATGAAGCCGAGGCCGCCGTGCAACAGGTGAATGAAGGCCAGGAGGAGGTGGAACTCAGCCCGCAAAGCTCGTACATACGGCGGCTCCAGCACCTCATCGCGGAGCGCGGCGACCTCAGGTCCCAGAGTTTTGGCAAAGACCCGAACCGCAAGGTGAGGATATATAAAGAGCGGATGAGATAGTCTCATGGCCTTATTTGTTACGTTTGAAGGCGGGGAGGGGTGTGGTAAGAGCACGCAGTCGCGGCGGCTGTTCCGACGACTGCAAAAACTGGCGATTCCCGCTTTATTGATACACGAGCCCGGGGTCACGGAGCTGGGCAGAAAGATCAGGCGTTTGCTAAAATGGTCGCAAGGATTGAACATTTCGCCGGTAGCCGAGCTTATGTTATTTAACGCCGCCCGGGCGCAACTGATCGACGAGGTAATCAAGCCGGCGTTGAGTAAAGATACAGTCGTCATTTGCGACCGCTACGCCGATTCCACCTCCGCTTACCAGGGTTACGGACGGGGGCTGGATCTGGGGATCGTGGCGGCAACCAATAAAACAGGTACGCAGGGACTCGCGCCCGATTTAACTGTCTTGATGGATATACCCGCAGAAACAGGACTGGCGCGTAAAAAACATGATCAAAGGGACAGGTTCCAGAAAGAACAACTGGGTTTTCACCGGCGGGTCAGGCAGGGGTATCTAAAGCTGGCGGCGGCGGAGCCCGGACGCTGGCTGGTGGTAGACGCTACCAGGAGCAAGGAAGAAATTACTGACATTGTCTGGAAAAAGATGAGCGAACTCTTACCGGCCAAAAGGGAAAAGAGGCCAGGTGCTTAAACCTCGTTATAAGCCGTCGTTTAAGGAAGAAAACCTACTCCGCGAGCAGGGCTACCGCATTATCGCCGGGGTGGACGAGGCGGGGAGGGGCGCCCTGATGGGACCGGTAGTGGCGGGGGCGGTCATCCTGCCGGACGTTATCAAAGCCCGCTGGAAGACCAGGGTCAGGGACAGCAAGCAGCTTACCCACCTGGAACGGGAAGACCTGTACGGTTATATCGAGGAAGTCTCAATATCGGTGGGAACTGGCGCCACGACTAATGAGGTCATTGACGAGGTCGGCATCGCTAAAGCTACGCGATTGGCTATGGTCGCGGCCATTGCGCAGCTGAAGCCTGAGCCGCAATATATACTCATCGACTATTTTAATCTGCCGGAGACGACGTTACCTAACCGGGGAGTCGAAGACGGAGACAGCCTCTGCTTCTCCATTGCCTGCGCTTCCATCATTGCCAAGGTCACGCGCGACCGCATGGTCGTGGGTATGGACGAACAATATCCGGGCTACGGTTTCGCCGAGCATAAAGGCTACAGTACCAGCAAGCACATCGAATGCCTGAGGCTCAAAGGACCGTGTCCTTTGCACCGGCGTTCGTTTTCGCCGGTAGCGGAAGTAGCAGGCAGGCGGATATGAGCAAGCGTGAAACTGGGTTGAGGGGCGAACAGCTGGCATGTGAGTTCCTGGGTAAGAACGGCTACGACATCATCGAGAGGAATTACCGCTGCCCGGAAGGTGAAATCGATGTCGTTGCCCGCCAGCGGGATACCCTGGTCTTTATCGAAGTACGGACCAAGACTAGCCGGAGGTTCGGCGGACCGGAAGAATCCATCACGCCGGTCAAGGCCGGCCGGCTGCGGAAGCTAGCGGAGCGCTATGGACAGAGCCATAACAACCTCCCCGAAACCTGGAGAATCGACGTGGTCGCTATCCAGATGAACAAAGACGGCCGGGCTTCCCGCATTGAAATCATCGAAAACGCCGTCAGCGAATAGCCCGCCGCTTTACCCGTTCTCACCTCTGTGCTAGAATAAACCGCATATGGAATCGACGCCGCCCCATCGATTGCGCATCATCGACGCTAATATCAACCGTATCGGCGAAGGCCTGCGTGTCCTCGAAGAGTTCGCCAGGCTATCGCTCAACGATGCCGCCTTGACGGCTCGACTCAAACATATGCGGCATAATATCCTGCATATCGAGGCGGACTTGCAGCGACGGCTCATCGGGGCGCGGGACGTGGCCGGAGACATTGGCGCGGGCAGGACCGCCGCGGGCGACGGGGAACGGCGCGACCCTTCGGAGACCGTCATCGCCAACGCGCGGCGGGTGCAGGAAGCGCTCAGGGTCCTCGAAGAAATCGCTAAAGAACCGGAAGCCGGGATTCAATCCGGAATATATGAAAAAGCGCGGTTCGAGCTCTATACCATCGAGAAAGAGCTGCTGTCAAAGATGCTGCGTCAGGATAAAACCGGACGACTGGCCGGGCTCTACGTCATCATCGATATGGAGTCTTTAAAAGGCCGAAGTCCTGTTGACGCCGCTGGGGAGGTGATCAAGGGCGGGGCTAAAGTCATCCAGCTGAGAGATAAAAAGGACAGCCGGCGCGCCTTTTACGAT
>JBFYTX010000020.1:0-5484 GCA_041300345.1 Dehalococcoidales bacterium
TTCGGCTATAGGATATGTTCCACCATCTGAGTTTGAGGAGTGGGTACTCAACCGGGAGAAGCATGAACTACCTGACCAGACTCTCCTAACCCTATCTGTCTAGTGCTAGGGGTGCAGTCCAATCCGCGTCCACGTGGCGCAATAAAACTAAGAGGAAATATTCATCGGATACGTGTCGGCGATTGGCGAATTATCTTTAAAATCTCGGATAAAGATAAGCTCATAGTTATCGGCAAAATTGCCCGCCGCTCAGAAGATACTTATAATGACGTTGAGGATCTGTTTTAAGGAAATAATCCATGACCCAGGACATGTTCGACGAGCAGGGAAAGCAGCAGCAGCTACAGCAGGCGCCGCTGGCTACCCGCATGCGGCCGGAAAACCTTAACGGCTTCGTCGGGCAGGAGCATATCCTCGGCAAAGGCCGGGTGCTGCGACGTGCCATCGAGGCCGACCGCATCCCCTCGATGATCTTCTGGGGGCCGCCCGGCTGCGGCAAGACCACCCTCGCCTTTATCATCGCCAACAGCACCGGGGCGTTCTTCGCGCCGGTCAGCGCCGTCAGCGCCAACGTCGCCGACCTCCGCCGCATCGTCGAGCAGGCTAAAGAACGCCGCCAGGTCAATCTGCAAAAAACGATATTGTTCATCGACGAGATCCATCGCTTCAACAAGACCCAGCAGGACGCCGTCCTTCCCTACGTTGAGGACGGCACCGTCATCCTCATCGGCGCCACCACGGAGAACCCCTCCTTCGAGGTCACCTCCCCGCTGCTATCGCGGAGCCGGGTGCTGCCGCTCAAGCCCCTCAACGAAACGGAAATACAGGTGCTCGTCCTGCGGGCGCTCAAGGATAAGTTCAAGGGCATCGGCGAGCTCAACGCCGGGCTCACGCCCGAGGCCATGAACCACCTTATCGGCATGTCCCACAACGACGCCCGTATCGCTCTGAATACCCTGGAGATCGCCGCCCAGAGCACCCCGCCCGACCCCGAGGGCAAACGCTCCGTCACCCTGGCGGTCATCGAGGACGCCTTCCAGAAACGGGCGGTGCTCTACGACAAGGCCGGCGAGCAGCACTACGACCTTATCTCCGCCCTGCATAAATCGATGCGCGACTCCGACCCCGATGCCTCTATCTACTGGCTGGCCATGATGCTCGAGGGCGGCGAAGACCCTTTATACATCGCCCGCCGCATGATTCGCTTCGCCTCGGAGGACGTCGGCCTGGCGGACCCGCAGGCGCTGGTCGTCGCTATGGCCGCCCAGCAGGCGGTGCACTTCATCGGCATGCCGGAGGGCAACCTGGCCCTGGCCGAGGCGGCCGTCTACCTGGCCACCGCCCCCAAGAGCAACTCGCTCTACGCGGCCTATTCCCGCGTGCAGGGAGAGATCAGGAAAGGCTCCAGCGAAAGCGTGCCGATGAACATCCGCAACGCGCCGACTCCGCTGATGAAAGAAATGGGCTACGGCAAGGACTATAAATACGCCCACGACTTCCCGGGACACGTCGTAGAACAGCAGCACCTGCCCGAATCCCTCCAGGGCAAGCAGTTCTACACGCCGGGCAACCTTGGCTACGAGAAACAGGTGCAGGCCCGCCTCAAGGCCTGGTTCCCGAAAAAGGCAAAGCCGGGAGAACCGCAGGAAGAGGCGGAGGGCGGGGAACCAAAGGATAAATAACGTTACAGAGGAGCGGTAGCTATGGTAAAGCTGTCTTTTTTGCCCAAGGAGCAGAAATTCTTCGATCTCTTCGAGGAGAGCGCCAAGAACATCACCAGGGCGGCGCGCGAGCTCAAGGATATGGTGGAAACCTGGCAGTTCATCGATAGCCGCGTGGCGGAGATTACCGAGCTGGAGCACGAGGGCGACAGCATTACCCACCAGATAATCTCGCTCCTGCACCGCACCTTTATCACGCCCTTCGATAGGGAGGACATCGCCCTGCTGGCCCATACCATGGACGACATTATCGACTTCGTCCACGCTACGGCCGACTCCATGTTCATTTATAAAATTACCGGCCCCACGCAGCGGGCTAAGGAGCTGGCGGACATCATCGTCCAGGGGGCGGTCGAGGTGGAAAAGGCTGTTCACGGACTGAGGCGCAAGAGCGAGTTCAAGCAGATCCTGGAGCACTGCGTGGAGATTAACCGCCTGGAGAACATGGCCGACCGCGTTTACCGCGCCGCCATCGGCGAGATCTTTGAAAATAACAGCGATATCGCCCAGATTATCAAGTGGCGGGAGATCTACGAGCACATGGAAACAGCCACCGACCGTGCCGAGGACGTAGCCGACGTTCTGGAAGGCGTGGCCCTCAAGAACGCCTGAGCTCTAGCCTTACTGAAGGTGCTATAATCAATTACACGGGGCCGTAGTTCACTCGGGAGAACGTCGCGTTTGCATCGCGAAGGTAGGGGGTTCGAATCCCCCCGGCTCCACCAAGGGTGTCAATAGGTGGAACTGCTACTGTGAGAGTATTCTTAAAGCCCCGCAGTTGCCAAAATATCCGGTACCACTTCTTCTCTGCCGATGGCCATGATATGGACGCCGTTACAAATGTCATTCTTCTTCAGGGCGGCAATCGTCCGCCCGGCAATCTCAATTCCTTTGGCGAGCATCTGTTCTTTCGGCACCTTCGACAGTTCATCAATCAGGTTCTGAGGGACGAATATGCCCGGTACATTTTCCGTCATATATTTAGCCATCCGGGCGGATGACAACAGTACAATACCGGCCAGTATCTTGGTCCTAAATTTCCGGGCATATTCCATGAACTTGGTAAAATTCTCCAGGTCGTAAATAGCCTGGGTCTGGAAAAATTCAGCACCGGCCTCGACCTTCTTTTCGAACTTGATAAGCTGCGGTTCGATGGGCCTCGCCTCCGGGGTGACGATAGCCCCAGCACAAAACTCCACCGCCCCTTCCAGCTTATTGCCCCCGAGGTCCTGACCGGACATCATCTGGTGGACTGCCTTTAAAAGTTGTAACGAATCAAGGTCGAAGACACCTTTGGCTTCCTTGTGGTCGCCGACGGGCACCGCGTCCCCGGTGAGACAGAGGACGTTGCGGATGCCGCGGCAGTAAGCGAAGAGGAGGTCCGCCTCCAGCGCCATGCGATTGCGGTCGCGGCAGGTCATCTGCATAATAGCCTCTCCACCCTTCTCTTTAACAGCCAGGCAGCCGCCCAGGGAAGGAAAACGCATCACGGAGCTCTGGTGGTCGGTGACATTGATTGCATCCACCCTGTCCTTGAGAATATCGATGTGGTGGAACATCTTTTCCAGGTTGGTGCCCTTGGGCGGGGCGACCTCGCTGGTAATGACGAATTTACCGGAGTTGAGGGCTTCTTTGAAACGCGATACCATTGTCCTTACCCCCTCACTGAATTCTGATAGACCTTGGCTTGAGCGCGATATGGTGGTTACGGGGCGGCTGGTACTGGCGCATGAGGTCCAGCCTGCCCTGCTCTTTCAGGCGGTTATAGATTAGAGTCCAGGCGCAGTCCTTCTCCTTGTCCACCTCGCACTTGCCGTTATTGGTGCCGCCGCAGGGGCCATTGACCAGACCTTTATGGCAGGCCGTAATAGGGCAAATACCGGCCGTCTCGCCGAGGAGGCACTGGCCACACTGGGCGCAGGCCTCGCGAAAGTAGCCGGGGGTCTCTTCGACACCGATAAAAAGGGTGTCCACCGCCGGAATCACCGGCTTGCCGATATAGAGGTTCATACGGTGCATGCCCAGGGCGCAACTCATCGATAAAATACAATCGGCGCCGCGAATATATTGTTCCATTTCTTTCATGGCAGCTTCGGTCATGTCATCACAAGCGGTAGGGATAACCACCCCGCCGGTGACGCGTTTACCCATCTGCTGAAGGCGCTCCTTCATTTCTTCGACCTGGTCAATGCCGCCGGTCTTAGTTAAAGTAGTACAGGTGCCGCAACCGATAATGAATACCCTGTCCAGGCCTTTCAGACCACGCTGAATCTCATCTATCGTTTTTTGCCTGGTTATCGCTTTCATGGCGAATACCTTCCTCTATTTTGGATTTCTTCCAACCGAAAATATTTCAACTTTCCAGGTCGCACCGCAAGCATCTTTTAGCCTCCCTCCGGGCGATATCTTCGGAGAAGCCGAGCTCTATTTCCGCGAAGCTAGCCCGTCTCTCCGGTAACGGGAGAGTCGTTACTTTTGTCCGCGGCTTTGTCTCCCAAGTGTCATCAAGAGCCGGGGGCCGCGTCTCAACCACTTTAGCTTTGCGGTCGTATATCTCGACACGGGAAGCATCGCCGCGGAGGTACTTATCGATAGCGATAGCTCCCCTCCTCCCGGCGGCAATAGCCTCAACGACCATGTCCGGCCCGGTAACGAAGTCACCGCCGGCGAAAATGCCGGGCACATTGGTGGCCAGGGTATTGCCATTGACGACGAGCGTCTCCCACCTGGTGCGCTCCAGGGCACTATCGAGGGGCAGGAAAGAGAGGTCGGGCGCCTGCCCCACGGCGGCGATAACCGTGTCCGCTGCGGCGGTGAACTCGGAGCCGTCGATGGGGATAGGCCGGCGGCGCCCGCTTTCATCGGCCTCACCCAGCTTCATGCGGGTGCACTGTAAGCCGGTTACTTTCCAGTCATCGCTAATTATCCTCGTCGGGCTGACGAGGAAGTTGATTTTAACGCCTTCGGCGATGGCCTCTTCATACTCGACATCGGATACCGGCATCTCTTCGCGGGAGCGGCGGTAATAGACACCGGCTTCATCCGCACCGAGTCGCAGCGATGTCCGGGCGGCGTCCAGGGCCACGTTACCACCCCCGATGACCGCCAGACGCCTGCCTACCTTTACAGTGCGGCCAAGCCTGACATCCCGAAGAAACCGCAGACCGTAATAAAGTCCTTCGATATCCTCGACCTCACCAGGTATGCCCAGGCGCTGGCTTCGCTGCGCCCCCGCCGCGATAAAGACGGCGGCAAATCCCTCTTTTTTTAAATCCTCCGCAGTGAAATTGGCGTTAATCGGTGTATTGTACTTAATTTCCACGCCGCGCTTTACAATATAGTCGATATCCTGTTGAATGGCAGACTTCGGCAGGCGGAACTCCGGTATCGCTACCGATAACATACCGCCGCCGACGGGCAGGGCTTCGAAGACCGTGGCCGGGTAGCCTGCCTGCGCCAGGAAATAGGCGCATGACAGGCCGGTGGGCCCCGCCCCCACCACGGCGATTTTTTCCTTCTTCGTCCGGGGGAACGGCGCGATTTCTCCGAGCCCGGAGCCGTGCTCCGCATACCAGTCTGCGGCGAAGCGTTTCAGCGTCCTGATAGCCACGGGGTCGTCCAGCTCGCCGCGGCGGCAGCGGACTTCGCAGGGGTGGTGGCAGATGCGGCCACAGACAGCGGCGAAGGGATTACGCTCCCTGATGGTCTCGATGGCATCTTTATACTCTTCAGCGGCAATATGGGCCACGTACTTCGGGATGTT
>JBFYTX010000037.1:0-3901 GCA_041300345.1 Dehalococcoidales bacterium
ATGCCGGCGTAGTTTACCGGCAGCACGCCCAGCGAGTAGAAAGCCATCAATAAGCATATGCCGCCGACTATCCCCGGGAAGATAAGACCGGGATTGAATATCTCCGCCATGATACCCAGCATGGCGACGCTCATGAGGATATAGGCTATGTTGGGGTCGGAAATGGTCAGCAGGAATTTTTCTACAAAGCTCATTTCCACCGTGATAATGTCGGAACCCGTGGTATTGATGGTCACCCTGGCGCCGCTGGCTAAGGTTACTTCCCGGCCGTTAATCCGGGAAAGGAGGCTCTCCAGGTTATCCGCGCGCAGGTCGATGAGGTTGGCGTTCAGGGCGTCGACATCGGTAAAGGACTTGCTTTCCGTTACCGCCAGCTGGGCTTCCTCCAGGTTGCGGCCGCGCTCCTGGGCGATGGTTTTCATCCACTTCGCCGAGAACTCAACTATCTTCTTCATCTCGTCTTCCGGTATCTCCTCGCCGCTGCCGGATACGGGATGGGCGGCGCCGATAGTCGTGCCCGGCGCCATTGCGGCGATATTGGCCGACAGGGTGATGAAAGTCCCCGCCGAAGCCGCCCAGGCGCCCCGGGGAGAAACATAAACGACGACGGGGACATGGGCATTCATGATCTTCTGGACGATATCTTCAGTGGAAGACAACAACCCGCCGGGCGTATCGAGTTCGATGACACAAACGGCCGCGTTTGCATCTTCGGCGCGGCTGATGCCCTTATCGATGTAGTCGGCGATGATGGGCACGATCGGTCCCTTGACGGATATCACAACTACCGTGTTATTCTGCGCATGGGCGCCCGCCCCGATATTGAATGCCAGCAGCAGCACGGCGATAAACAATACCAGCCGTCTTATCTTTGTCATACGTTTTAACACCTTTTGTCATTATAGATGGTAGGACTTTTCAAATGCAAAGCAACACCGGTTCCCCGGGGCGTCTAAGAGGGGGTGAGGTGCTATCAATTCAATCAATTGGGTACTGTTTGCTTATGGTTGTCGGCGTCAACCTCACCCCTGTATCCCCTCTCCAGCCGTGAAGCATTGAGAGGTCGTCATAGATATTTATGGCTGGAGAGGGGAGTGAAAAAGAGAGGGGGCTGCGCCCCCTCTCGAATATTTACTCCCTCTCAAACTGGAGATAATCCCATTACATATGAAAAACATGTTTGAGAGGGGAAGGGGGTGAGTATTGTGAATCAGCCAAATTTAACATAGAACCATCAATTGAACATGTTTGAGAGGGGGAAGGGGGTGAGTATTGTGAATCAGCCAAATTTAACATAGAACCATCAATTGAATCGCTAGCTAAATTAGTGTAAATTATAGATGTCTTAGGTTAACGCTTCAGGACAAATATGAAAATTCAAAGATGCAAAGGCATGCGCGACCTTTCCCCCGGCCAGATGGCGGTCTTCCGACTCGTCGAGGGGATTTGCCGCGACTGCTTTATCAAGTGGGGCTACCGCGAGGTAAAAACGCCGACCATCGAGTATCTGCACCTCTTTACATCGGCGGGGACGCTGACGCCCGGCAGGCTCGGCCGGGTCTATTCGTTCCTGGACTGGGACGGGTGGAGCGGCGAGAGGGTGGTGCTCCGCCCCGACGGCACGATACCGGTAGCGCGACTGTATACGGATAGTATGATCGGGGGGGGGCTGGCCCGTCTTTTTTACGTTACGAATATCTTTATGTTTGAAGAGACGGGCGAGCAGGCAAGGGAGCGCTGGCAGTGCGGGGCTGAGCTTATCGGGGCAGGCTCTTCAGTCGCCGACGCAGAGCTGATCGCCCTCTCCTCGGAGACTTTAGTTAACCTGGGACTGAAAGGCGCCAGGCTCAAACTGTCTCATGCCGGACTGATTAAAGCCCTGCTTCAGAAGCTCGGCCTCAGCGCGGAAGAGCAGCATAAGACATTCGATCTTATCCTCGATGGCGATGCGGCGGCGCTGGCGAAGATCGGCAAAGAGTCGCCGGAGCTCGAGAGTATTCTCCGCCCTCTCCTCAGTCCCGAGGGGCAGTCCGCCGATTTCCTCCGCGAGCGGAGGAGCGTCCTTGCCCGTGCCATGCCGGAGATAGTCGCCCCGCTCGATGATTTCCTGAATACTGCTGCCCTGCTGGACGACCTGGGAATAGAATACCAGGTCAATATCTCCTCGGGCGCCGGCTTCGAGTATTATACCGGTATTATCTTCCAGTTCTTTTCCGGCGGGGAAAAAATCGGCGGGGGCGGCCGTTACGATGCGCTTATCCCGGCGATGGGCGGCGGCGATATACCCGCCTCCGGTTTTGCGCTGTACCTCGACGGCCTGATGGGACTGGTAGAATCGGAAGCCTCAGGCCCGTCCACCCCGGAGAGGATAATCGTGCGTCCCGCGTCGGGTGAGGCCGTGAAAGCGGCTTTTGAAACGGCCGACCAGCTCCGCCATGCCGGTTTTATCGCGGAAATAGACCTGGACGGCAAAAAATCTACTACCGGGCGGACTGTGGAGGTAGCTGGCAAATCTCCGTCCTATATTATAATAGAGAAGTCGGGACGCAGGAATTTCGGTACCATCGATGAACTCCTGAGAGGCCTGGGGGGAAGCAATGCCGGTTAAACTTGCTTTGCCTAAAGGACGCCTCCTGCGCGGGACGGCCGCCATGCTCCAGAGGGAGGAGTGGGGCCTCGACGAGTACCACTCGAAGGCCGGGTTCTACCGTCCCCGGTCGCAGAAATTTCCAGACCTCCTTTTAAGGATATTCCACGAGAAGGATATCCCCATCCAGATCGCCATGGGCAACTACGACCTGGGTATCTGCTGCCTGGACTGGATCGAGGAGCTGCTGGCCAAGTATCCCTCCAGCGACGTTGTCAAAGTTAAGGAGCTTGATTACGGCGAGGGGGCCTTATATTTAGCTTCGACACTCTCCGCGGCAGAGCTGCGCCGCAACGGTACACCGGTGCGCATCGCCAGCGAGTACCCCAACCTGGCGGAGTCCTTTGCGCTCAAGCAGCGTCTGGGCCGGTTCAGTATCTTCCCCGTCTGGGGCGCCGCCGAGGTCTATCCGCCGGAGAATGCGGAAATGGTGCTGCTGGCTGCCCGGTCCGGCGCTGACCTGGCCGGCTACGGCATCGTCTCACTAACTAAAGTGATGGACTTCAGAGCTTGCCTTGTCGCCAACCGGAAAAGCCTGGAAACAGGGGTCCTTAATGACCTTATCAAGTCTATCGATGGCTCGCTGTCGCCCGCCGAAAAAAAGACGCCTGCCGCCGCGGATATCTGCCCGGTCGGTATCCCGGGTTTCGCCCGCGCGGAAAACATCGCTGGAGATGTCGTCCGCCTGGCCCTGCCGGACGGTCACCAGCAACAGTACACGGTCGAGCTTTTACAGAGCGCCGGCATCACGCTGGAAGATTATCCCTCGGAAACGGGCAACCGCCGCCCCGGCATTAATCTCTCAGGCGTTACCGTTAAGGTCATCCGCCCCCAGGACATGCCCCAGCAGGTCGCCGGAGGCAATTTCGACCTGGCTATTACCGGCCGGGACTGGCTGGCCGAGCACCTCGCGCAATTCCCCTCCAGCCCCGTCCGCGAGCTGGCAAATCTTGAAACCGGCCGGGTGAGGCTGGTGGCGGTGGTCAGCCGCGAGCTCCCCGTCGACGACCCCGCGGGACTGTCCCGCCTTATAACCGAGAGAGGAGCGTCGTTACGGGTCGCCTCGGAGTACGTTAATATCGCCGACAAGTACGCGCGCGATAATCACCTCGGCCACTACCGCGTGATTCCCACCTGGGGCGCTACCGAGGCTTTCCTGCCCGAGGACGCCGACCTCCTTATCGAAAATACGGAGACCGGCGTCCTCGGGCAGGAAAGCCTCGGTAGCGCCCCAGATGGGAATCACGCGGTAGT
>JBFYTX010000038.1:0-2801 GCA_041300345.1 Dehalococcoidales bacterium
GATTGGCTGGGGAGGAAGGATTCGAACCTTCGATAAACGGATCCAAAGTCCGCTGTCCTACCGCTAGACGACTCCCCAGCGACACTGAAATTATATCATGCAGATAAGACTGAGGCAATGATTAGCTGTATTTAGTCTTCGCGTGAATTCCTATCATATTTGATATCCTCTCCCCCTGTCCCCCTCTCCAAAGCGTTATTTATCAGGCCTGACAATTATTATGTTTGGAGAGGGGGAGTAAATTTGAGAGGGGCTACGCCCCCTCTCGCTGGCGCACTCCCTTACGGGTATCGATGTCTCCCTTTCGTAAAGCGAGATAAGAGAGGGATTTTGGTCTCCCGCTAAGCCCCTCTCTCTGCAGGCTTACTCCCTTAAAAACGGGGCGTTTAAGAGGGGTCACGACCCCTCTTTTGTTCCCTCCCCCTTCTCAAACAAGAGATAATCCGGGAACAAGAATGTGCCTGTTTGAGAGAGGGTAAGGCGGAGAGCAAAAAAATCAAAGATTTGACACCCCCGGCTTTAACGGACTATTCTCTTTATGAGAGGTTTTCCCGTGCCTGACATCGCGGATTTACAAAAGGCGCTCGGCATCGATTTTAAGAATATCGACCTGCTCCGGCAGGCCCTCGTCCACAGCTCTTATATTAACGAGAACCCCGCCGGTATCTCCGGTCATAACGAAAGGCTGGAGTTCCTCGGCGATGCCGTGCTGGGACTTCTCGCCGCCGAAGAGCTTTATCGCGCCTTCCCCGATTTATCCGAAGGAGAATTGACCCGGTTACGCGCCGCCCTGGTCCGCCGCGATACCCTCGCCCGGGTGGCCCGTTCCATCGACCTCGGCGCGTTCCTTTTTCTGGGCAAAGGCGAAGAATCCGGCGGCGGCCGCGGCAAGTCGACCAACCTGTCCGGAGCCCTGGAAGCGGTCGTCGCCGCGGTCTACCTCGACGCCGGACTGGATGCCGCCGGGGACATGGTCGGCCGCCTCTTCGCTGCAGAGTGGCCGAAGCTGTCCGGGCCGGAGGCCGTCATCGACTACAAGTCAAAGCTGCAGGAGTTAGTCCAGTCGCGCTTTCAGCGGACGCCCGCATACCGTCTGGAATCTGAAACCGGCCCGCACCACGACCGGACCTTTACCGTCGAAGTGACCGTGAACGACGGTGTCCTCGGCCGGGGTTCCGGCCGGAGTAAAAAGCTGGCGGAGACGGAGGCCGCCCGCGCGGCGCTGGAGCGGCTCGGCTCCGACTTTACGGAATAGCCGCTATCTGCTAAAATCTCTGGTAAAGCGCCTGTAATACGATAGTGAGGTGTTATTATGGGTCGTCAGGGAGACTATACCAAGAGAGAGAAGAAAAAGGGTAAAAAGGATCCTAAAAAAATAGCGCCGATCACCATCATCACCCCTGCGGTTGAGGTTCAGGTGATCAAAAAGGGCAAGATGAGGGAGGGGAGGCGGCAGGACGAGGAAGAATAGCCCCTTTCCGGCAGGCTGAAAGTCAGGAGCGGTTTTTCATGGCTGACCTGGCTTCGCTTCAGGCGACTGTCACCGGACGCGTTCACGGCGTCTTTTTCCGCGCTTACGTGGAAGGTAAAGCCGCGGACCTCAGGTTGACCGGCTACGTGCGCAACCTGCCCGGCGGCAGGGTGGAGGTCAACGCGGAAGGGGAGCGGGAGCGGCTGGAAAAGCTGGCCGGCTATCTCCAGGCCGGTCCGCCCGCGGCCAGGGTGGCCCGGGTAAGGCTAAAATGGGGAGAACCCAGCGGGCAGTTCACGGATTTCCAGGTCAGGTATTAGCCCGGTTCGGGCGCGCGCCTGAATTATGCTTTATCGGGAGGTGTCTATGGCTGAGACAGAAAAGTTTACCGTCTCCGGCGACCAGGTCGTTCAGAGAATCAAGCAGCTCATCCACGAGGGCAATATCCGTACCATCCGCCTGATCCACAAGAAACGCACCATCATCGAGATTCCCCTGAGCGTCGGCGCGCCGGTGGCCGCCCTGGGCATTATCGCCGCCCCCATCCTGGCGGCGGTCGGCGCCTTCGCCGCCCTGGCCACCGAGTGTACCATCGAGGTGGAAAAGATGCCGGAGGAAAAGCCCTAGCCGGTCTTTACAGATTGCCCCGCAGGGGATACAATGCAGATTAATGAGTCTGTTAATTGGGGGTGGTGACCGTGAGCATTGAATGGTGGCGCGACCTGTCTCTATGTGTTCTGGGCTTCGGGGGGACGGCGGCGGTTCTCGTCCTGGTGGTGCTGGCGTTCAAGTTCTATTTTCGTGCCTTGCCCGTCCTCGATTCCATGAAAAAGACCGCCCGCACCGTGGCTAAAGTCTCTACCGTGGTAGAAACGGAACTGGCCGGCCCCCTGGCGCAGATCGTCTCTTTCGTCCAGGGCTGCCGCCAGGCCGTCGGGCTGTTCAACCGGTTATTCAGAAAAGATGAAGAGGAGGACGAGAGACATGGTGGATAAAGAGGGAGGTTCCAGTTTCCTCATAGGCTTTATTATCGGCGCTGTCGCCGGGGTTGCTATCGGCTTTCTCTATGCCCCAAAGGCCGGCAAAGAGACCCGGGCTTTACTGAAAGAGAAGGCGGGGATGATTAAAGACAAGGCCGGCGAGATTATTTCCCGGGCGCGGGAATCAGGCAAAAGCTAGTCTCCGGCCGGGTAATATTTATTCGGCGCGGTTGCCCGCGCCCGCCGCTTCGGCGTTTCGATGGATTTTGTATTTTTCCTGGCCGGTAAGTGTAAATTTGTTTAAGCGTGGCATCCTTTGACAAGTTTCTTTCATCGATACTGGCGTATGA
>JBFYTX010000039.1:0-5667 GCA_041300345.1 Dehalococcoidales bacterium
GTATAATAGAGCTAACATTATGTCCGACGAAACCCCCGAAGAAAAGGCTGTCTGCGAGCCCGGCAGCGCTGTCGCAGAGCAGGCGCTCCCCAAGAAGTCCGCCAGGCTCGCGTATATCTTAGCCGCCGCCGGCATAGTCCTCACGTTAGCCATGGCGGCGGCCATTATCATCTGGGACGACCAGGTCGTCGCCATGCAGCAATACGGGTACGTGGGAGCTTTTCTCATCAGCATCCTGGGCGGGGCGACGGTGATCATCCCGGTGCCGATGCTGGCGGTGGTCTTCGCCCTCGGCGGCGTGATGCCGTTCCCGTGGCTGGTGGCGCTATCGGCAGCGCTGGGGGAACTGATAGGGGCGCTGATAATCTACATGACCGGGCAAGGGGCGGGGAGGGCCATCGGCGGCAGCAGACACGGCCGGGTACAGAAGGCCTACGACAAGATGCTCAGCTTGATGGAGCGCAGAGGGGCGATAACGCTGTTCGTGGTGACGTCCATCGTCAACCCGTTTTTCTACCCGGCGGCTTTCGCCTGCGGGGCGCTGCGCTTCGGGCTGAAGAAATATATCTCCATCGTGCTCGTCGGCAAGATCATCAAGTGCATGACCATCGTCTACCTGGGCAAAGGCATCTTCCGGGCCATCGGCATCGATATTTAGGCTATTCCTCGATGATCCTGATAGTTATGATCTTGTCGCCTTCGTACTGCGGCATCTGGTCGGGGTCGCGGGGCGTGAGACTCAGCAGGACATCCATCCCTTCCACGAGCTGGCCGAAGACGCTGTAACCGCCGTCGAGAGCAGGCTGCGGCTGGTAGCAGATGAAGAACTGCGAGCCGTTGGAATCAGGAGCCGACGAGTGGGCCATGGAGATAGCGCCGACCACGTGCCTGTGCGAAGTTATCTCATTGGGGAAAGTATAGCCGGGGCCGCCGGTACCGGTGCCGGTGGGATCGCCGCCCTGCGCCATGAAGTCCGGTAAAACGCGGTGAAAGGTAATATTGTCATAATAGCCCTGCCGGGCCAGGAAGACGAAATTGTTGACCGTGACGGGGACGTCCTTAGCGAAAAGCTCCAGGACGAGGTCGCCCTTCTCCGTTTCAATGACGGCGGTGTATTGCTTATCGGGGTCGATAGACATCTGGGGCGGTGTATTCCATTTCATGGGTGTTGTCTCCTCCGCTTTACTACAGGATAAAAACAGGCCGGTAACGACCAGCATCGCGCTTATTAACAGCAGGCAGCGGGTTTTCAATAACATGGGCGGGCTCCTTTTCTCCTCGTATCCTACGTATAAATTGTAGCGGAATTGATGGCGATAAGCAACGGGGGCGAGCTTGCCAGATACCCCGGATTTATGATAGATTATATATTGCGTACGGGCCCGTAGTTCACTTGGGAGAACGTTTGACTGGCAGTCAAAAGGTAGGGGGTTCGAATCCCCCCGGGTCCACCAAAGAACCGTCACGCAAGCCGATCTCCTCCTTGAATATAGCGATATCGGTCCTGAATGAAAGGGGGATGGTACCAGATGTTAGACACATCAGCCGGACCCAACCCTTCACCATACCGCCGTGAAGAGATCCTCAGGGACGGCACCCGCATACTGCTCCGGCCGATCGAGAAAAGCGACGTCCCGCTGTGGCTGGCGTTCATCACCCGCCTGAGCACCCACACGTTGTACCTCCGCTTCCATAACATCCCCAAGGAAATGACGGAGACGGACGCCGTCCGCTACTGCACGGTAGACTACCGCAACCAGTTCGCCTGGGTGGCGGAAACCGGTAAAGAGCAGGAACGGAAGATCATCGCCGTCTCCCGATACTACCGCCTGCCCGACGGGCGTTCCGCCGAGGTGGCCTTTGCCATCGAGGACGCCTACCAGAACATCGGGCTGGGGACCAAGCTCATCGAGGCGCTGGTGGAGGTAGCCAGGGAAAACGATATCAGCGTCTTCATCGCCAGCGTCCTCGCCGAGAACCTCCAGATGATGGAAGCCTTCAAAGACTACGGCTTTCACGTCTCCAGCGAGCTGGAAGACGGCATTTACAGCGTAACTTTCCCGATAAAACAGACCCATCACGTCGACCTGAAGGAGGCCGACCGCGAGCGCACGTCGATCGTGGCCTCGCTGCAGCCGATCGTCAATCCGAAGTCGGTAGCGATCATCGGCGCGGCGCGCTACCCCGGCACCATCGGCAATTTATTGATGCGTTGCATCCTCCAGAGCGGTTACTCCGGAATCGTTTACCCGGTCAATCCCAATACCGAAGCGGTGCTCTCGGTGAAGTCATATCCCTCGGTGCTGGACATCCCCGGCAAAGTGGACATGGCCATCATCGCCGTGCCGGCGGCCATCGTCAACAGAGTGGCCGACGAATGCGGCAAAAAGGGCGTGCGCGCCCTCATCGTCATCTCGGACGGGTTCAAAGAGAGAAACCCGGAAGGGGCCGGGCGCGAAGAAACACTGAGGAATATCACGCTGAGCTACGGCATGCGGCTGGTCGGGCCGAACTGCATGGGCATCATCAACACCGACCCCGCGGTGCGGCTTAACGCCACCTTCTCCCAGGTATACCCCAACGCGGGGAACGTGGCTTTCCTCTCCCAGAGCGGCGCCATGGGGCTTACCATCCTGGAGCACGTCAAGAACCTGAACATGGGGCTTTCCACGTTCGTCAGCGTAGGCAACCGCGCCGACGTCTCCTCCAACGACTTTTTGCAGTACTGGGAGCAGGACCCGGCCACCAAGGTCATCCTCCTATATCTGGAGTCGTTCGGCAATCCGAACCGCTTCGCCAGGATCGCCCGGCGCGTGTCTGCCAAGAAACCCATCGTGGCGGTAAAGAGCGGCAGCACGGCCGCCGGCGCCAGGGCGGCATCTTCACACACCGGGGCGCTGGCCGCCTCGGACGTAGCCTCGGACGTCCTGTTCAAGAACGCGGGCATCATCAGGGTCAACGCCGTGGAAGAGCTTTTCAACCTGGCGACCCTGCTTTCGGCGCAACCGTTCCCTAAAGGGAGAAGGCTGGCCATCGTCACCAACGGGGGCGGGCCGGGGATCATCGCCGCCGACGCCGCCGCCCGCAACGGCCTGGACATGGTCGAGCTAGCCGCGGAGACCTGCGATAAAATCCGGCCGATACTAAAAAGGGACATCAACCTGGCGAACCCCATCGACACCACCGCCGGGGCGACCGCCGCCGAATACGAAGGGATATTGCGGGTGCTGGCGGCGGATAAAGGAGTCGATGCGGTGCTGGCTATCTTCGCCCCGCCGATAATCATCGAGACCAAAGATATGGAAGACGCGCTGCGGCGCGTGGCGCCGGTGTTCTGGCGCTACAAAAAGCCCCTGCTCGGCTGCTTCATCGGGCAGAAAGGCCTCGGCGCCCAGCTCGGGACGCACGGCCACTTCATCCCTCTTTTCACCTTCCCCGAAGAAGCCATCGTCTCTCTAAGGCGGGCGGCGGAATACGCCGAGCTGCGGCGGAAACCGAGGGGCAAAATCCCGGTTTTCAAAGACATTAAAAAAGACCAGGCCCACGAGATGATAGACGCGATCGTCAAGAAAAGCAAAGCGGGGCACGTCTGGCTTTCGCCCACGGAGATAGCCGAGCTGCTAGACTACTACGGCATCAAGTACGCCGGGGTAGCAGTGGCCAGGACCGCCGAAGAGGCGAAGGCGGCGGCCGCCAGGCTCGGTTTCCCGGTAGCGGTCAAGCTGGAATCGCCGACGATAACTCACAAGACAGACGTCGGCGGGGTAATGCTCAATGTCAAATCGGAGGCAGAGGCAGGGAAGGCATTCAACACCATCAGGAAAAAACTGGAGAAGCTGGGGCGTGAGACAGAGATGACCGGGGTGACCATACAGCAAATGGTCACGGGCGGTATCGAGACGATCGTCGGCGTGACGCAGGACCCGTCATTCGGCTCGCTGCTGATGTTCGGGACGGGCGGGATCTACGCCGAGCTCATTAAAGACGTCACCATGAAGATACATCCCATCACGGACCGGGACGCGGCGGAGATGATCGGGGCGGTGAAGATGGCCAGGCTGTTCGAGGGATACCGGGGCTCCGCGCCCAGCGACGTCGAAGCCCTGAAAAACCTGTTATTAAGGGTGTCCGCGATGGTGGAAGACATACCGGAAATCGCCGAGCTGGACCTGAATCCGGTCAACGTGATGCCGAAAGGGAAGGGCTACCGGGTTATCGATGCCAGAATCATGCTCAAGTAAGGAAACGCCGAAGAAGCACGCCGGACATAAAGCACCGGGATACGTCTACGACCCCGTATTCCTCGAGCACGACACCGGCAGCCACCCTGAAAACGCCCACCGCCTGGAAGCCATTATCTCTGACCTCGATTGGAAGGGGATCCGGGGGCTATTAAAACGAATAGCGGCACGCCCGGCCACACTGGAAGAACTCACGACCGTTCACACGAAAGAATACATCGCGCGGGTGGAGGCGTTTTGCCGGCGGGGCGGGGGGTCGTGGGACGCCGACACCCCGATGTCCGAAGGCTCATATAAAGCCGCCCTCTACGCTGCCGGGGGCGGCATGGCCGCCACCGGGGCGGTGATCAAGGGCGATGTCCCCCAGGCCTTCGTGCTGGTGCGGCCGCCGGGGCACCATGCCACGGCAAATAACGCCATGGGCTTCTGCATTTTCAACAACATCGCCGTTGCCGCTAACCACGCCTTGAAGACCGGGAAGATAAAACGCGCGCTGATCATCGACTTCGATGTCCATCACGGCAATGGGACGCAGGAGGCCTTCGCACGCAATCCTGACGTGCTCTACATTTCCATGCACGAGTACCCGCTGTTCCCCGGCACGGGTTACATCGATGAGGTGGAGCAGGGCAAACAGGAAGCAGCCACGATAAACATTCCCCTGCCGGCCGGCTGCGGCGACGGCGAGTACCGCCAGGCCTTCGAGGGGATAGTCGGCCCGGCCGCGCGCCGTTTCGGGCCGGAAATCATCCTGGTGTCCGCCGGCTACGACGCCCACTGGGCGGACAACCTGGGCAACATGCGCCTGAGCCTGGACGGCTATCATGTTATCACCCGGACGATACAGCAACTGGCCGATGGGCTCTGCGGCGGCAAGACCGTCTTTTTCCTGGAGGGCGGTTACAACCTCAAGGTCCTGACGTCCGCGGTGAATATGACGTTTTATACCTGGCTGGGGGAAAAACTGTTCGACGACCCGCTGGGCCCGGCACCGCAGCCGCAAAACAGGCCGCGCGGTGTCGACGAAATAATCGCCGCCATCAAGCAGCGCCACGGGCTTAGCCAGGCAACTGCCTAGGTATAGCTATGCAGCCCGCTGAAGATATAGTTCCCGAAGAATGTGAAGAGGATGGCCAGAAAGCCTATTACCAGCAGCCAGGCGCTGCGGGCGCCCCGCCAGCCGGCAATCACCCTAGCATGCAGGTAAGCGGCGAAGATCAGCCAGGTTACCAGGCTGGCCGTCTCCTTGGGGTCCCAGCCCCAGGGCCTGCCCCAGGCGATGTTCGCCCAGACAGCTCCCAGGATAATGGTCAGTGTCAGGAACGGGAAACCAATGATGACGGTGCGGTAGCTGATGGTCTCCAGCAGGTCCGGCCGGGGCAGCCAGGAAACGCGGCGGTTGCGTACCAAAAGGTAGATCACGGCG
>JBFYTX010000067.1:0-11389 GCA_041300345.1 Dehalococcoidales bacterium
TAGAACGAAATAATCAAGATACAAGATACAATAACCAAAGGGGGTAGTGAAGAAAAACTGCCCCCTTGAAATTTAGGGGGCTGTATGGTTAACACCATCACCGAGTCCGCCCGTAAACTCAAGGTCGTTCGCGAGGTAGACGTGGTCGTGGTGGGGGGCGGGCCGGGAGGGGTCGCCTCGGCCATCAGCGCGGCGAGAAACGGCGCGAAAACCGTGCTCACCGAGAGATACGGGCACCTCGGCGGCATGGCCACCGGCGGCCTGATCAATATCTTCCCCAATCTCTCTGATATCAGCGGCAGGCAGCATATCTTCGGGCGTACCCAGGAAATCCTCGACCGACTCTCCCGGCGCGGCGGGGCTTCATTTCCTAAAAAAGAAGATTGGGGTACCACCGACCCGAAAGTGGTCGATTACTATCTCAACGCCAACCTGGGGTTCTTCTTTGTCCGCAAGGACCTCAACCGCGGCAGCAAACAGGCCGTTCTCTACACGGCCGTCGTTGACCCCGAGATTTTGAAAGACGAATTAAACGACATGGTGCTTGGGGCGGGGGCGGAGCTTTTCCTGCATTCCTGGGGCACCCGGCCGGTCATGGACGGCGATACGGTCAGGGGCGTCATCTTCGAGAGCAAGTCCGGCCGGCAGGCGATACTGGGGAAGGTGGTCATCGACGCCACCGGCGACGGGGATATTTTCGTAGCGGCGGGCGCGGAGTTCGACTCTACTTTAAGCAACAAATACCGCTCCGCCTGGCTGGCGTTTACCTTCTGGATGGCCAACGTCGATATAATAAAACATGAAGATTTTAAATTAACTCAGCCGGACAGGCACAAAGCGTTAATGGACGAGCTGCTAAAGCTGGGGGGTTATCCCCATTTCTTCAAAAGTGTGCTGGAGAACCACTCGGGCGTACTCTGGTACCACTGCATGCAGCCACAGGCGGAGTCTACCGACGCGATGGACGTGGAGCAGCTAACGAGAATAGACGTCAAGGCCAGGAAGCGCGCCCTGGCGACCCACGACTTTATGAGAAAGAACGTCCCCGGATTTGAAAAATGCTTCGTCATGCAGACGGCGCCACAGCTCGGCACGCAGGGTGGCCGGCGCGTTACAGGGGAATATACGGTCAGCCAGGATGATATTGTTAACGACAGGGTCTTCGAGGACACCATTGCCGTCCTCGCCAATAACGACCTGGGAGAAATCTCCGCGAAGCATCCCACCCTCTATATACCCTACCGCTGCCTGGTGCCGAAGAAGATCGAAGGGCTGCTCGTCGCCTGCCGGGCTTTCTCGTCGGAGGACAGCATCAACCAGTATTTCAACATCATCCCGCCGTGCCTCTGCTATGGCCAGGCGGCCGGCACCGCCGCGGCTTTAGCAGTGAAAGCGGGCACGCAACCAAGGAAAGTGGACTATAAAGCCCTGCAACAGAGCTTGATAAAGCAGGGAGTAAATTTAGGGACATCGAAATAATACCTCGCCCCTTTATCCCCCTCTCCGTCCGCGGAGACGGAGAAGAAAAAAAGAGGGGCTTTCGCCCCTCTCAAACGCCTTTTTTCCAGTAGACTGCTAGGCGCTCGCTGCTAGATGCTTCTTGACGTACTCGTACCCGAGGTCGAAGGCTTTGATATTTATCTCCCCCACCTTCGCCTTGAACCTGGAAAGAATCGCTTCCTTGGCGGTCTCTTCTTTGACCGGCATCAGTCCCGTGCCGAACAAAGCCCCCAGCATGACCACGTTAGCCGCCTGCAGGCTCCCGGCCTCTTTAGCCAGGCCGCTGGCGTCGAGCGTTATAATCCTGTCCGTGACTTTCTTCAGCTTCTCGATGATTTGTTCCTGGGTGGGATAACTGCTCTGGCCCAGGTAATAAGTGTACGGCAGCACCGTGGTCGTGTTGAGGACAACGACGCTGTTTTTAGCGAGATAGTTAAGATTTCTTAACGCCTCCGACGGCTCTACCGCGATGAGGACGTCGCATCTGCCTTCCGGGGTCATCGGCGCGATGGCGTCGCCGCCCAGTCTCAGGTTGCTGAACACCGAGCCGCCGCGCTGCGCCATCCCCAGCACCTCCGAGCCTTTCACCGCCACACCGCCCCTGACCGCCGCGGTGCCCAGCAGCTCGGATACCAGAAAGACACCTTGGCCGCCGGTCCCGCAGATGATGATGTTGATTTCTTTATGCGTCGCCGTTTTGGTGGTCATGTTAAACTCCTGCCTTGATGGCTTCGTACGGGCAGACCTGGGCGCAGACCCCGCACCCCGGGCACCCCGCGGCGTCTACCTCTACCTTGCCCTTGTCGGTTATCAGCGCCGGGCAGCCCAGCAGATTGATACATATCTTGCAGTCGCAGGAAAGGCAGCGCCTGGCCTCGATAACGGCCGCTTCACGGCCCAGGCCCATCTCCACCTCTTTAAAGCTGCCCTTCCTGGCGGCGACGGGCAGCGTCGGCATGGATGCCCGCGGCTCCTGGAAAATGCTCCAGGTATCCACGATGAGCTTGCTCTCGAAGATGCCTTCGCCTTCGCGTCCCTGTTCGAGCGGCTCGCCCTTGAAATATTTGTCTATCGATTTCGCGGCCTTGCGGCCGGCGGCCATCGCCTGGATGACGGTAGCTGCCCCGGTGACCGCGTCCCCGCCGGCGAAGACGCCCTTCACGGGCGTTGCCAGCGTGACAGGGTCGGCCTTGATATAGACTTTGTCGACCGCCCCCGCCATGTCCCCCATGAAAGCGAGGTCGGGTTCTTCTCCGATGGCGGCGATAATCAGCCCGGTCTCGATGACGAACTCCGAGCCCTTGACCGGCTCAGGCCGGTGCCTGCCCGAGGCGTCCGGCTCGCCGAGCTGCATCTTAACGCATTCCAGGCCGGCCACTTTGCCGCCTTTCACGACGACCTTGTTCGGGCCGGATAATAGCATTAGTTTAACGCCTTCGTTTTCCGCTTCGGCCACCTCTTCGGCGATGGCGGGCATTTCGGCGCGCGAGCGCCGGTAGACTATATTCACATCCTTAAAGCCAAGCCGGACGCAGGTGCGGGCGCAGTCGATAGCGACGTTGCCGCCGCCTACCACCACCACCTTATCCTCCGCCTTGACCTTTTCACCCGTATTGACCTTGTGCAGGAACTCCGCGCCGTCGATGACGCCGCCGGCTTTCTCATTCTCGATGCCGAGGCTACGGCCCTTGTGCGCCCCGACCGCGATAAATATCGCGTCGTAGTCCTTTTGTAAATCCGAGAGTTTGATGTCTCTGTCGACCCTCGTGTTGAGCTTTATCTCCACCCCCAGCTTTTCAACGATTTCGGTTTCTCTATGGAGAATATCGCGGGGGAGGCGGAACTCCGGGATACCCACCGCCATCATCCCGCCCAGCTTGGGCAGAGCTTCAAAAATGGTCACTTTATAGCCGGCCTTGCGAAGGTCATAGGCCACGGTCAGGCCGGCCGGCCCGCCGCCGATTACCGCCACCTTTTCCGGCTTCTCCGCGGCGATGGTGTAGTCCTCGGAGTATTTTCCGTAATCGTAGGCGGCGCGCTTGAGGGCATTGATGGCTATCGCCTCCTCGACGTCCCGCCGCACGCACTTGCCCTCGCAGGGGCGGGTGCAGATCCGGCCGATGATGCCGGGGAAGGGCAGGGTCTGTTTGATCAAAGCCAGCGCCTCGTCGAACTTGCCGTCTTTAACCAGGGCGACATATCCGCGTATATCGATATGCAGCGGGCAGGTGGCCTGGCAGGCCGGCGGGCTTCCCGCCACGCATTTCTCCGTATCGACCACGTACGGCAGGGTCTTTTCACCGGCCTTGCGCTTTTCCCGCTGGTCGAGGATATTGCAGAGCCGCCGGGCCACGATCACCGAAGGTCCCTTATATTTGACGGCTTTCTCCAGGACGTCGATAAGCCTTGGCAGGTCGAAGGCGTCAACGACCTCCACCATTTTGACACCGCCAGCGCGGGCGATGTCCTCGATCTTAATGTCAGCGGCGACGTCGCCGCTGGCGCCCGGGTGCGGCTGAAAGCCGGTCATACCGGTGGTCGAGTTGTCCATCACAACCATGGTCACGTTGGCCTTGTTATAAACGGCGTTGATCATCGGCGGGATGCCGGAGTGGAAAAAAGTGCCGTCGCCGAGGTGCGCCACCACCGGCGCGTCGATGACGTGGGCAAAACCGTTAGCCAGCCCGAAAGCCCCACCCATGCAGATGGCGACGTCGTCCGAGTTGAGAGGCGGGTTGGCGGAGAGGGCGTAGCAGCCGATGTCCCCCGTTTTTACCGGCTCAATGCCTGTTTCTTTCTGGTAGCGCCGGAGGGCGATATTTATAGCGTATGCGGAAGCGCGGTGCGGGCAGCCGGCGCACATGGTCGGCGGTCGGATGGGTAAAAGGGAGGCGGTCTCTTCCCTTAACTTATCGATCTCCGCGAAGTCGATCGGCGGCTTGACGCCGGTCAGCTTGCTCAGGGCCTCGGCGACCAGCCGGGTGGAAAGCTCGCCAGCTAGCGGAATAACGTCTTTGCCGCGGACTTTGACGTTAATGTCGGCGTCCTTGGCGATGACCTTCACGGCGTCCTCGACGAACGGTTCCAGCTCTTCGACGACCACTACTTCCGGCACCGACCTGAGAAACTGCTGCGTCATCTTGACCGGCAGCGGATAAGGAGTGCCGATCTTCAGCACCGATATCTTTTCTTCGAGCCCCATCCAGCGTATGGCTTCGACGGTGTAGCCGTAGGAGATGCCGTTGGCGATTACGCCCAGTTTGGCGCCCTTCTTCAGCGTCATCCGGTTGTAGGGCAGGGTATCGACGACCTCCCTGACCTTCGCCATCCTCTGGATGACCAGCCGGCGATTGACACGGAAGTTGGCGGGTAAACATACCAGCTTCTGGAAATTCCTGGTGAACTTGCCCTGCCGTTTTTGAGCCTCGATCCCGCCCAGAACGACGTCAGAGCGGGCGTGGCCGATGCGTGTGACCGAGCGCAGCATGAACATCTGCCCGAACTCCTCGGAAAGGCGGAAAGCATCCGCCATCATGTCCTTGGCTTCCTGGGCGGTCGAGGGCTCCAGAACGGGTATGTAACACTGGCGGGCGATGTAGCGGTTGTCCTGCTCGTTCTGCGAGCTCCACTGGCCGGGGTCGTCCGCGGAGATAAGCACCAGCCCGCCTAGGCCGATATAGCTGGCGGACGTCAGGGCGTCGTGGGCGACGTTCACGCCGACGTGCTTCATGATGGCCAGCGAGCGCAGGCCGCTCATGGCGCCGGCCATGGCCACTTCCAGGGCGACCTTTTCGTTAATCGACCACTCGGCGTACATGCCGGTGTTCTTCGAGTTAGTGACTAATGTCTCGGTAATCTCGCTAGACGGCGTGCCGGGGTAGGCCGCCACGACCTGCACCCCCGCCTCTATCGCCCCCCGGGCGATCGCCTCGTTGCCGAGCATGAACATAGTGGCGCCGGGGGCGTCCGACGTTAACGTTATTTCAGCAACCTTGTTCAAGATAGTCCTCCTGACCGGGGCATGATTTATACTCAGGAATTAGGGGGGAGATTTCATGTTTCTCTAGCTATATTTTACACGCATATGCGCGCTATTGGCAAACACTTGACAATAAAAGATACCGGGATGTATTATCCACCCGAAGAGGAGGTCTCAATGAACATCAAGGATTTCGCGGAAAAATTCATCAGGACCGAGGACGAGGCCTGGAAGAACGACAATATAAAGCCCCTGGAAGCTATGGAACAACCCGATGTCGTTTGGCATTTCTACTTTCTGGGCGCGGATATCGTGGGGTTCGAGGCGCATAAGAAGCAGATTTTCGATTCCAAGGCTTCTTACTCCGACATCAGGCAGGAGTGGAAATACCTTACCGGCGAAGGCAGCCTCTTCGCTTTGCTATATACAGCGCGCTACGTCTCCAACGGCACGGTACCCGGCCTTCCTCCCGCCGGCGGCGAGGTGAACGTTAACGCCATTTTTCTTTTCCGGGTGAAAAAGGGTAAAATCGCCGAAGCCTGGGTCAACGGCGCCATGACAGGAGTCGACTTTAACGTCTACTTAAAAAAATAGATCTTTGATACCCGCTTCCTAAAACATGATCACGTTGCGTATCACGTCGCCCTTTTCCGACGATGCCAGTGCCTCGTTGATCTGGTCGAAGCGATAGTGCCCGGAAACCAGCTCGTCCAGCTTTAGCCGCCCCGCTTTGTATAGCTCAATCAAGCGGGCTATATCTATCCTCAATCTTACCGCCCCCATGGCGCTGCCGGTGAGCTTTTTCCCCCCCATGAAGTCGAGCGGTGTAAAGGCGGACATCTGCTCTCCCCAGCCGTGCCCGATGATGCAGGTGGTGCCGTCGCGCGCCGACATCATAAACCCCTGCCGCAATATCTCTATCCCGGCCACGGCTATGATAACCGTATCCGCCCCGCGTCCGTAGGTAATTTCCTTTACTTTTTCAATGGGGGCTTTCTCCGTTTTCGTGTTGACCGTGTGCGTCGCCCCGAAAACCTTCGCATTCTCCAATTTGTTGTCGCGGACGTCCACGCCGATGATCGGGTAGGCCCCGGCATACCTCGCCCCCTGGATGGCGTTAAGCCCCACCCCACCGCACCCGACCACCGCCACGCTGCTGTTGACCTGCACCTTAGCGCGGTACAGCACCGCCCCGAACCCGGAGATAACGCCGCAGGCCAGCAGACAAGCCCTGTCTACCGGCAGGTCCTCCGGTACTTGCACCAGGTTCACTTCCGGAATCGTGGCGTATTCGGCGAAGCCGGCCACGGCGCCGGCGTACTGCGTCAGGCGCTGGCCCTTTTTATTAAGGTATTTCCCTTTACCATACAGAAAAAGCCGGTTGGTGGTGCACTGGCTGGAAAGGCCGACCTTACAGTAGTAGCATTGCCCGCAGCCTTCTGGTATGATGCTCCCGATCACTTTATCGCCTTTTTTGACGTAGGTGACGCCCTCCCCGACCTCCTCCACATAGCCGCAGATCTCATGGCCGGCCACCGCCGGCAGCTGGATATTGCCGTGCTCGCCCTTCATGGCGTGGATATCGCTGTGGCAGATGGCCGTAGCCGCCATCTTTATCTTTACCTCATCCCGCCCCGGCGGGTCGAGAGTCACTTCTTCGATCACCAAAGGCTTCCCGATCTCATAGCAGATAGCCGCTTTCATATCGCCTCCTCGGACGTAAACATTACCCGTAGTCTAGCTACTGATTATCCCGATGTCAAACGGTGGTATTTGACACCCGTCCGTGCGATACGATAACATTCAGGACGATAACACGAAAGGAGGATTCGATGGCCGCCAAGAAATACGCCGACTATATATTCGAATACGACCCCAAGATGTTTCCCAAGGAGCGCCGCCCCGTCATGGCATACATGGATAACAACCTGGCAAAAGGAAGTAATTTTTATCTGATACACTGGATACTGCCGGGTTTCGGTATGCAGAAGGAGTGGGATTTTCCCTACGCCGGGCATCCACCTCACATCCATAAAGACGCCGAGCTGCTTTTCCACATCGGCACCGACCCCAATAATCCCATGGACCTCGGGGCGGAGGTCATCATGTACCTGGGTCCGGAGCTGGAAGAGCACCACATTACCCGCACCTGCTGCATTTGGATACCCCCGAACTTCATCCATTCCCCCTGGAAACCCGTCAGGTGCGACCGTCCCTGGATATTCATGGAGTTCAATCAAGGCCCCGTCCATACGGAAAAATCCTACCGGCAAATCCTGCCCAAAGAAGCCCGCGCCCGAATGGATTGGTCGATGTGGCCGGACGATAAATATCCGGAGATCATGACCTAGCCGATACACATCGATAAATATTTTACTGTTGGAGGACAATGTGGCTTACAGGATAGACACACGGAAATGCTTGAAATGCGGACTTTGCGTTACCCAGGGTTGCCCCGAAAACGCTTTTGTGGTAACTAACAAGGTAAAGGAAGATGATGGCCTGATACTGTACACGGTGAAAATCGATGAGAATAAATGCACCGAATGTGATACCTGCTTTTCCCACGAATGGTGGTGCCCCGCCAAGGCGATCGCTAAAGGATAAGACTGAAATGAAATACAGCCAGTATTTTCTCCACGAGCTGCCGGAAGCGCAGCGTAAAAAAGGCTTCGGGCGCATGCCGTCGATGGTCGCCTTCACCGACGCCGATATCCTCGAGGGCAGTAAATATTTTTCCGTGATGTGGATGGGCGAGGAGGCAACGAAGCATGCCGGTCACGGCCCCCACATCCATAACGACCCTGAGCTGCTGGTGGCTCTGGGGACCGACCCCGCCAATCCCCGCGACCTCGGCGCTGAGATGGAGATGTGCATGGGGCCGGAGATGGAGAGCCATATCATCACGGAATCCACGATGATCTGGATACCTGCTAATTTCATCCACGCGCCGTTCCGCATTTTAAAAGTCAGGCGCCCCTTCCTCTTTATCCAGTGCCAGTATTCGGGCAAACTGACGGAGACTTCCCTGAAAAAACTGGTCGCCAAAGAGCTGAGGGACAAGATGGTGTTTATCGACGCCGACGGCCGACAGAAAGACTAAAAAAACTAGCAGCCTTAGTTGCTGTTAGCGATGATATAGATGCCGCCCAGCATCGTCAGGATAAAGAAGATGGCCAGCCCCAGCGAAAGCTGGATACCGTTCAGGAGCTCCACGTCCGAGTTCACGGTTATCTGGCTGAAGAAACTGACCAGCATTCCCATCACGCTGCCGACGACCATTATGATACCGGTCAAAACACGCATGGCCGAAACCTCCCGGCTCTCAACCTCACCTGGAATCGTTTCCTTATTATATTTTATTACGCTGGCAGTCCCGCGCAATCACCCTAAAGTAGTGGTCGGCGGCGGCTTTAAGTCACACGACTTTTGGCCTCGACAAAGCCCGTCGACGACTTTTAGACATATTATTGCCGGTGACATTTTCGGGTTGACAATAACGCAGAGTGGAGTATAATAACCTTGCCTTCAGCGAAAACCGAATCATGACGGGAGGTGCCCCATGGCAGACATCAAGCCGGAACACGAGACGCCCACTTTTGAGATCGGGCTGGCGCTGGCCGGGGCGGTATCGGCGGGGGCCTATTCGGCCGGGGTCATGGACTTTCTCATCGAGGCCATCGACCGCTGGTACGCTGTAAAGGAAAGCGAGGCAACCCTAAATATCCCCCCGGAGCAGCGGACGGCGCCCCCGCATGATATACGCCTGCGGGCGATAGCCGGATCTTCCGCCGGCAGCATGGTCGCCGCCCTGGCGGCGGTCGCTCTGAACGAGGCCCCCGGCGCCGTCGACCCCTCCCGGCCGCCGGAAAAAACGGATAAAACGAACAAGCTCTATGCCGGCTGGGTAATCGAGGCCGACATCGCCCGCATGCTCACCACCACCGATATCAAAGAAAAAAGCCAAAAGCTCTCCTCATTGCTGGACTCCTCGTTTTTGAAAACCCTGGCCGAAGAGGCCGGGAACGTCCGGCAGCCCTGCCGCACGCGCGCCTATGTCGCCGACGACCTCGCCCTTTTCCTGTGCCTCACCAACCTCCGCGGCGTGCCTTATTCTATAGATTTCCAGGGCGGTCAGGGCGATTCTCCTGGGATGGGGGTCACCGAGCACTGGATGTCCAACCACGCTGATTATCTCCGGTTCGATGTCCTCAAGCCGGGAGGCCGGCTCGGCCGCGAGCCCGGCGCGCCGGGCATCACGCTAAATCCGATACCGCGCGATAAAACGGAAAAAGCGGCCTGGCAAAAGCTGGCGCTGGCGGCCGTGGCCAGCGGCGCTCTTCCTTTAGCCCTCGCGGCCCGGGTCATCGATCGGGACGCCCGGGACTACGACAAGCGCCGGTGGGCGCTGTCCGCACCCGGTGCCCGGTCGGAAGACTGCTCCGTGTGGAAAAAGATCCCACCCGACTGGGTCGGCGGCGCGCCGGCCGATTATTCTTTCCTGGCCGTGGATGGCGGCGTGATGAACAACGAGCCGGTGGAATACGCCCGCCGGGAAATCGCCGGCGCGGGCCGCCGCAACGAGAGGAGCGGCTACAAGGCTAACCGGGCCATCGTGCTGATCGACCCGTTCCCCGACGCGGTGCCCGTCAACGCCGACTACAAGGCGGACGCCGGCCTGTTCGGCGTAGCCGGTGCGGTCTTCCAGAGCCTGATGGCCCAGGCCAAGTTCAAGATCGACGAGCTGAGGCTGGCCCGCGACCCCAGCGTGTTCAGCCGGTTCGTCATCTCCCCCACCCGCCAGAAGACCGCCCGCGAAGGCGCTAAAGACCGGTGGCCGGCCCTGGCCTCCAACTCGCTCATCCATTTCGGCGGCTTTCTTAACGAGGGGTTCCGCCGGCACGATTTCCTGCTGGGGCGCCGCAACTGCCAGCGGTTCCTGCAAAAATACTTCATCCTGCCGGCGGATAATCCCCTTTTCAGCGACTGGCCGCGGCGTCTCAAGGAGCCGGGGTCGCCGTACCTGCGCGTGATACCCGTCAACGGTAAAGATACATATTATCTGCCGATCATTCCCCTTGTCGAAGACCTCAACGGCGAGACGCGAGAGCCGCAGCCGGAATGGCCGCAAATGCCCGTGACCGAGCTTAAAAAACTTAAAAAGGGCATCAAAGCGCGTACCAGGCTGGTACTGGAACAGATGGTCTCCAGCCTGACCGGCTCAGGGGGGAAGTCGTTTTTCCAGCGGGCGGGGTTCTCCGTCCTGAAACTCTTCATAAAGCCGCTGCTCGGCTGGCTGGCCGGCTGGCTGGCGGAGAAAATGATAAAAAGGATACGCGCCAGCCTGGCCGCCGACGCCCTGCTGAAAAGTTGACATTTTTTCCCTCAACAATTACACTCGACCCAGTATGCCGTCGGTTTATAAGGAGGGAAAATGCTAGACCAGACCAGCCAGTGGTATAAATTGCAGTACCCGGAGTGCTTTGTCGACGAAGAGCAGCGGATGATCCAGAAAACGATGGCGGACTTCACCGACAACGAGATCATCCCCGTCCGCGATAAGATCGACGACGACGTTACCCATGAAGAGATCATTACTCCTATCCTGAAGAAATTGCAGGTGGACCTCGGGTGCCAGAAAAACATGATCCCCAGGGAATACGGCGGCAACGAGCTTTTATCCATCCTCACCGGCGCGCTGAAGCAGGAGCAGATCGGCCGCGGCGATTACGGCATCAGCATGCACAGCGCCGTCACCGACTGGGGGTGGACACCGGCGACGCTGGCCTACCTCATGGCACCGACACCTGAGGCAAAAGCCTGGGGCAAGGCCGTCCTCGACGAGTTCTCCCCGGCGTTCATGGGCAAAGAATTACGCGCCGCCTGCTTTAACATGAGCGAGCCGGAATC
>JBFYTX010000227.1:0-5890 GCA_041300345.1 Dehalococcoidales bacterium
ACGCGGAAATATAAAAAGTACGAAGAAGAAGGCTTCGCCACGGCGTCGGGCAAGCTGGAGCTCGCCAGCTCTGTCCTGGAAAAACTCGGCGGCGACCCCCTCCCGTTCTACCAGGAGCCGCCGGAGTCGCCGGTCAGCGCCCCGGAGGTCTTGAAAGACTACCCCCTGATACTCAACACGGGCGGGCGTTTCATGCCCATGTTCCACTCCGAGCACCGCCAGCTCGGCATCGGGATGCGCGAAAGGCACCCCGATCCGCTGGTGACCATCCACCCGGATACGGCCGGCCAGCTCGACATTAAAGACGGCGACTGGGTTTATATAGAGACCAGGCGGGGGCGCATCAAGCAGCGGGCCAGCCTCGACCCCGGCATCCTGCCGGACGTCGTTAACTGCGAGGCCTCCTGGTGGTTCCCCGAGCAGCCGGGGGAAGACCCCTCCCTCTTCGGCGTGTTCCAGTCCAACGCCAACGTCCTTACTCCTGACGGCGATGAGTTCTGCGACCCCCTGACCGGCGGCTGGGCTAGCCGGGCGCTGCTCTGCCGGGTCTATAAAGTTGATTAGTACGAGCCTGTTAACATAACATAGGCGAAAAGGAGGAAACGGCCATGAAAGTTGCTTTTATCGTTGCCCCCCGTAAGTTCGAGATACGTGAAATCCCCCTGCCGCGGATCACCGAAGACGAGATGCTGGTGAAGATCGAGGCCTGCGGTGTCTGCTCCAGCGATATGCCGGGCTACGTTGACTCGCTTTCCGACGAAATGAAAAAGGGCAACCCCTTCCCGCGGCGGGCCGGCCACGAGCCGGCGGGCACGTTGGTGGAGGTGGGGAAAAACGTCAAGGGCTTTAAGGCCGGCGACCGTATTACCGGGTTTTTCGCCAGCGACTGCTACGCCGAATACGTTACCTGCGACCCCGCCGACCGTCTGGCGCGCGGACATGGCTCGATTATCGAGAAGATCCCCGAAGGCATTCCCTTCGAGCACGCGCTCGGTGAGCCTTTAATGAGCCTGGTGTCCATCGCCCGCACCGCTACGCCGGAGCTCGGCGATTTTGTTTTCCAGGTGGGCGCGGGCTTTATGGGCCTGGGCATCATCGCCGGGGTGGCCAGCCCCAAGATCAGGGAGTATATCGTCGCCGACCTCGATGATAACCGCCTGGCGCTAGCCAGAGAGCTCGGCGCCACGATAACGCTGAATCCCAACCGCGTCAATGTAGCGGCTGAAGTAATGAAGATCACCGGCGGCCGGGGCGTCGACGTCGCTATCGAGGTTGTCGGCCATCCGCCGGGCGTCAAGCTCGTCGGCGAGGTCATCAAAAACAACCGCGCTAAAATAATCATGGTCGGCTGGCACCAGTCCCCCGATGTCTATGAGCTGTTCAACTGGATAAAGTCGCCGATTATCTACAGTCCGCAGGGCATCGGCATGTCCACCGACCACCAGAGCGAGCTCCGCCGCGCTATGTGGGCACTCCAGAAGGGCGTCTATCCCATGAACAAGCTGGTTACCCACCGCTATAAGCTCCATGACATCGGCCAGGCCTTCGAGGACAACCTGCGGCGCACGGCGGGCTATATCAAGGGCGTGGTCATGCCGTGGGTGTGATAAAGGGCGTTTAAGAGGGGCGCAGCCCCTCTTTTTATCCTCCCCCTCTCCTGCGGACAGGAGAGGGGGACATAGGGGGTGAGGTACTTGATAGTAATGCGCAGCCCCTCTTTTTATCCTCCCCCTCTCCTGCGGATAGGAGAGGGGGTCAGGGGGTGAGGTCGGGGAAACAGGGTGGCGCAAAACTAGTAACTAATAACTAGCCACTAATAACTATAAAAGGGAGGCTCTTATGAAACTCGGCAGGTTTATCGTCGATACCCACGTCCATTCCCAGCGGCACGCCGCCGGCAAGGCCCTGAAAGGCTCCAAGGACTTCGACAAGCTCGGGCAGGTCATGGGCCAGATGGAGGCCTATGACAACACTCCCCGGCTCCTCTATGACATGCAGTGCTACGGCGTCGATATGTGCATCATCGAGCCCGCTTTCGGCATGACCAACAAGACCAACGTCGCGCAGGTAAAAAAATACCCGGACAAGTTCGCCGCCTGCTGCTGGCCCAAGGAATACCAGGACCGCTGCGCCGCCGGCGAGGAGGAGTGGACCATCGACGGCTTCTGCCAGGCCCTGGCCGACCTCCTGAAAACCGGCGACTTCGTCGGCATCGGCGAGAGCGTGCTGATACCCATGCGCAAGCCTAAAAAAGGACAGCCGCCGCGCTTCCAGACCGAGGAGGAGATCATCACCAACTACCTCAAGGTCATGGAGGTCTGCCGCGACTTTAAGGTCCCCGTGCGCTACCATACCGGCACGCCCGGCGGCTACGCCATCGCCTATCACGGCGCCCAGTTCACCTACAACCCGCTCTGGGTGCACACGCTGGCCGTGGCCATGCCCGACGTCCCCATCATCTTGGAGCACGCCGGCATTGAGGGCGGTTGGTGGGAGTGGTTCTACGAGTGCTGCCTGCACGTGGCCGCCAGCCATAAGAACATCTACCTCGAGACCGGCCGCTGGTGGACGGAGCTTTATTACAAAGCCCTGAACGATCCCTCCGTCGGGCCGGAAAAGCTTATCTGGGGCACGGACTGGGGCGCCAGCCTGCCCGTCTACTCCCAGCTCAACCGCTATCCGCCGGGCTATACTCGGCAGGACCTGAGGCAGGGCATCCCGCGGCACCAGGTGGATATCTGGGGTTGGAGCTTGAAGCAGATACAGCGGCTGGACATTAACCAGGACGATATGAACCTGATGCTGGGCGGCAACGCCGTGCGGCTTTTTAAGCTGCCGAACCCGGGCGGACTCACCCGCATGTTCAAGTTCGTTGAAGATGCGACCGTTTCCCCGCCGCCGTCCCGCTCTTCCACTTAGACTATTAGTAAAAAGAGTTCTGTTTGCTATTGGTTATCCGTGCTAACCTCACCCTGGCCCCTCTCCAGCCGGAAGCATTGAGGGGTATTGAAAGATATTTATGGCTGGAGAGGGGAGTTAAGAAGAGAGGGGGCGAAGCCCCCTCTCAAACAAAAAAATTCCAACGAAGCAGACCGTAAACCTGTTTGAGAGGGGTAGGGGTGAGAATAAAAAATCAACCATCTGCAAATAGTACCATAAAAGATCTCATAAGAGGGGCTGTAAGTCCCTCTTCTTTCGGTTTGACATGCAAGCCGCAGGTGGCTAAACTTGTGGTGACGCCGTTGTGCGCCACTCTTCTATGGAAAAACGTTGAAAGGAGTCCGGCATGGAACCAACGAAATCGACCTTCTCCAAATTGCATCACGTCGGCGTGGTGGTTGAAGACATCGATAAAGCCATCTTTTATTACGAATCGCTGGGCCTCGGGCCTTTCGGGGCGCCGGGCGGCAAAAAGACCTTCGCCATCACTTTCAAAGGCGAGCTGCACGGCCGGCCCGCCACCTGGACGACCACTATCAGCTTTGCCAGTATGGGCGACGTCGAGCTGGAGCTCCTCGAGCCCACCAAGGGCAAGCAAGCCCTGAAAGAGTCGCTGGACGCTACCGGCGAAGGGCTCCATCACATCGGCTTTATCACCGACGACCTTGACGCCGAGATCGCCAATTTTAAGAACAACGGCGTCGGTATCTGGACGATGGCCCGCGAGGACAACGGCGGCGGCTTCCTTTACTCCGACCCCACCCCGCTGGGCAAAGTGGCCATCGAGTTCAGGAAGATGGGCATAAGCAAATAACAAGATACAAGATACAATAACCAAACAATAACTAATAAACAAATACCCAAAAAATGACCAAAGAATATAACCTGGAGAAGAGAACAACTAATTTTGCGAAAATGGTAGTTCAATTATGCCGGGCTTTACCGGTTGACTCGATAAACGATAGATTAACCGGACAAGCAGTGGGAGCGGCAGGTTCTATCGGAGCCAATTATAGAGAAGCGAACGATGCTCTGGGCAAAAAAGACTTCATTATGCGTCTAAAAATTGCTAGGCGAGAAGCAAAAGAGTGTCAACACTGGCTTGAACTGCTATTGGACGCTAACCTAAACCGTGAGAAAGATATACAACTTTTACTCAAAGAATCTGAAGAACTTAGGAATATTTTATCTTCGATAATCGTTAAGTCGGAAAGCTGAGTTTTTGTTTTGCATTTGGATATTGTGAATTGGAAATTGTTTGGAATTTGTATCTTGGTTATTGGTTATTAGCATAGGAGGTACAACATGCGCGCCGCCGTCACCCGCGAAAAGGGTATTATCAAGATGGAGGAAGTCCCCGATCCCGCTATGGCGCCCGACTGTATAAAAGTAAAAATAGCCTTTGCCGGGCTTTGCGGCACGGACCCGGAAAACCTCGAGCACCGCTTCGGCCTGATGCCCCCTGAGGCCTACAAGCAGGCGCGCATCCTCGGCCACGAGGCTTCCGGCACTATCGCCGAGATCGGCAAGGACATCAAGGGCAGCTTTAAGGTCGGCCAGCGCGTGGCGATGAACTTCCGCAGCGCCTGCGGCCACTGCTATTACTGCCAGAACGGCATGGAACACTTCTGCCGCACCGCCGAAGGCTCTTCCGGCTCGTTCGCGGAATACGCCGTCTACCCGGAAAGCGCCGTCTATCCACTCCAGGACGAAATCTCGCTGGAGGTCGGCTCGATGCTGGAGCCGGTGTCCGTGGCCGTCCATGCCATCGACCAGGCCCGGGTGCGCACCGGCAGCAGCGTCGCCGTCTGCGGCGGCGGCCCTATCGGCCTGCTCTGCCTGGAGATGGCGATTCATGCCGGCGCCGCGAAAACCCTCCTCTCCGAGCCCATCCCTGAGAAACGCGCCCTAGCCAAGAAGCTGGGCGCTGACGTCGTCGTCGACCCCTTTAACGAGGACATCATCGAGGCCGGTAAGAAGCTCACCGGCGGCCGCGGCTTCGATTGCGTTATCGACGCCTCCGGCAGCGTCAAAGCCGCCGCGCAATGCATTCTTCTGGCGGACAACAAGGGCGTTATCCTCTGGGCGGCCGTCTACGGCAAGGACGTCGAGGTCAGTGTCTCCCCGTTCCTGATGTACGCTAAGGAGCTTACCATCACCTCCACCTTCGTCTCGCCCTACTCTTTCCCTCGCGCCCTCGCCATGCTCCCCAAATTGGAGCTCAAGTCCCTTATCACCGATATCCTCCCCCTTAAAGACATCCAGAAAGCCTTTGATCTGCATAAAACAGGCAAGTCCATAAAGATATTGATTAAAATGTAAAGTATACTGTCATTGCGAGCCATCCGCCGCAGGCGGAGGCGCGGCAATCTCATGGATAGCGGTAATCCGATGATAGAGATTCCCACGCTTCGCTCGGAATAACAAAAGTAAGCAGGAGGATTTTTCATGGCTGAGCCAAAAGAAGTCAAGCGTCTGCAAACACTGGCGTATGAAATGCGCAAGAAGCTGATCAATCTCTGCGGCAGCTACGACGGCATCGTACACATCGGGGGCGACCTCTCCATGACCGACCTTCTCATCGGTCTCTATCACCACGGCATGAAAGTCGACCCCGCCGATATTAAGAATCCCAGAAGAGACCGCTTTCTCTTAAGCAAGGGGCACGGCGCCGTCTGCATGTATATCGCCATGTCCTTGAGGGGCTATTTCAATTACGATGAAATTGTGCGGACCTACGCCCAGCTGGATAGCGCTTACGGCATGCACCCCTGCAAGATCCAGCTCCCCGGGGTGGAGTGCTCGACCGGTTCCCTCGGCCAGGGCCTGGCGATAGCCGCCGGGATGGCTTTCTCCGCCAGGGTGAAGCAAGAGGCCCATCGGGTGTTTTGCATGATGGGGGACGGCGAGACCTGCGAAGGCGAAGTGTGGGAAGCCGCCAATACCGCCG
>JBFYTX010000114.1:0-3572 GCA_041300345.1 Dehalococcoidales bacterium
CGGCTTTTCCAGCGATTCACGTTATTCGGGCATGAGCGTTACCGGGAAGTCGTCAAGGCGCCGCCGGAAAGGCTGACCGACATGCGCTGGGAAATTTACCCGGAGGGGCTCTACCGCGCCCTGAAAATGATCGCCCGCTATACTTCAAAGCCGGTTTACATCACCGAGAACGGCCTGGCCGACGACAGCGATACTAAGAGGGCCCCGTTCATCGAGGACCACCTGCGAGTCCTGAATCATGCGGTGGGCGAAGGCATGAACGTTAAAGGCTACTTTTACTGGTCTCTGCTCGATAACTTCGAATGGGCGTTCGGATTCACCCGGCGCTTCGGCCTGTATCACGTCGATTTTACCACCCGGGAGCGGACCCTGCGGACCGGCAGCCTTAAATACCCCGGGATCATATTGGAGAGCCGGGGCTAGAGATCGGGGACCGGCGGCATCTGTGTCTTGTGCCGGCAGCCGGCCTTCATGAACTCGATGCGGCTTTTAATATCGTCGGGGGCGGTGCCGGTCAGAATATAGCGGTCGAGAGTATCGTAGCTGAAGCCCATCTCGGACTCATCGGTCTGGCCCAGCCACAGGCCCGCCGACGGCGCTTTATCGATAATAGCCTGCGGAACTCCTAGGTAGCGGGCCAGTTCCCGGACTTCTTTTTTCACCAGGTTGCCCAGCGGGAGTATGTCCGCGCCGGCGTCGCCGTGCTTGGTGAAGTAGCCGATGCTGATTTCGCTGCGGTTGCCGGATCCGGCGACCAGGTAGTTCATCTGGTTGGCGACGTAGTAAAGGCTGACCATTCTCAGCCTGTCTTTGATGTTGGCCTGGGCGACCCGTGCCGCGGACGGGTCCGGCTTGAAATCGGGCAGGACGTGGAGCAGGGCGTCGTATACGGCGTTGAGGACTACCGTCTTGGTGGGTACCTCGAACTGTCTGGCCACGGCTTCGGCATGGTCTTGGTCCTGGTCGATGCTGTAACAGGGCATGATCAGGCCGATGACGTTGAGGGGGAAAGCCCGCTTGCATAGCACCGCCAGCACTGAAGAATCAACGCCGCCGCTCATTCCTAAAACTACCCCCCGCCGCCCCGCCGCCATTACTTTATCCTTGATCCAGTCTACCAGGTTGCGTACCCGCTGCTCCTTGTCCATCAGGTTCTCCTTCGCGCTGTACTTTGCAGTGATGCTCCTATCAGTAGTATACTGGCAAAAAACCGTCCTCGCAAGGGGTCGCGATGCCCGCCGCCGATTTAGTCCTGAAAAATGCCCTCGTGATTACGATGAATGCCGCCCGGCCGGCCGCCCGGATGGTGGCCGTCGAGGGCGACTCTATCTCATACGTTGGTAGCGCTCAAGAGGTGGACTCTTTTATTGGGGCCGGCACGCGGGTGATCGACTGCGCCGGCAGGGCGGTCCTGCCCGGTTTTAACGACGCCCACCTGCACCTGTTCTCCCTGGTCAAAAAACTGCTCAGCATCGACCTCACCCCGGCCTCCGTGCACTCCATCGGGGGTATTAAGGAAAAGATCCGGGAACAAGCTCAAAAAATCACTCCCGGGACCTGGATCAGCGGCACCGATTATAATGAGTTTTACCTGGCGGAGAAACGCTGCCCAACTCGGTGGGACCTGGACGAAGCCGCCCCGGACCACCCGGTGATATTAAGCCATCGTTCCCTGCACGCCTGCGTGCTTAACAGCCTGGCACTGGAGCTGGCGGGCATCAACCGTGAAACGCCGGAACCTCCCGGCGGGCGTATCGAACGCGACCTCGCGACCGGGGAGCCTAACGGCATCCTTATTGGCATGCTGGGACATATCCGCAGCGGTGTCATGCCGCAATTTTCCGGCGTTGAACTCGATGAGGGCCTGGCCCTGGCCGACCGGCTTTTTCTATCGATGGGCATCACCTCGGTGCAGGACGCGACGGTCAGCAACGGGCTGGATCGTTGGGAGACGGTCTGCCGGTTCGTCCTGGACCGCCGGTTGCGGAGCCGTGTTACCATGATGGCCGGCGCGCCGCATTGGAAGAATTTCCAGGAACGGGGGCTGAAGATCGGGTCAGGCGATAACCTCATGCAGCTGGGGGCGGTAAAATTCGTGCTGGAAATTCGGCCCGAACAGGATGAGCTGAATAATCTCGTCCTGGAATGCCACCGGGAGGGATGGCAGATAGCCTTCCACGCTGTAGCGGAAAGCACGGTAGCGGCGGCCGTCTCCGCTTTGGAATATGCGGATAGCCATTCTCCGGTGAAGGGCCGTCGCCATCGCATCGAGCACTGTGCCGAGTGTCCGCCTTATCTCCTTGACCGCATTAAAAAGCTGGGAGCGGTTATTGTCACCCAGCCCCCGTTTATTTACTATAACGGCGAGCGTTACCTGGCAACGGTGCCCGAAAGCCAGTTGCCCTGGCTTTACCGGATTAAGTCCCCGATGGAAAAGGGAGTTATCGTCGCCGGCAGCTCCGACGCCCCGGTCGCGCCGGTCAATCCCCTGGTCGGTATCTATGCCGCCGTAACGCGCCGGGCTGAGTCCGGCCAGCTATTGCTGCCCGAAGAGAAAATAAGTGTCGAACAGGCGTTGGCGCTTTATACGGTTAACGCCGCTTACGCCTCTTTTGAAGAAAAAATTAAGGGCTCGCTAACCCCTGGTAGACTGGCTGACATGGTCGTTCTCAACAAGGACCCGGTTCAAATCCCCCCGGAAGAGATAAAAGATATCAAAGTGGATATGACCATTATCGGCGGGGAAGTGGTCTGGGAAGCCTGAGAACCTTTTATTTTCCCGGCGAAATCCATTCCCCCCTACGTTACTGTCATTGTCCAGTCATTTCCGACATAACTGCTTATTATCTCACCCCCTTGATCCCCCTCTCAAACAGCATTATTATTTATGCTCGGAATATTTTCTTGTTTGAAAGGGGGAGAATATTTGAGAGGGGGCTTTGCCCCCTCTCGCTGCGCACTCTCTCTTGGAGAAAAGAACACGGGAAAGAGGGAGTTATTAAGAGGGGCGCCAGCCCCTCTCCATTCTTATCCCCCTCTCCAAACAAGAGATAACACCATTTAGCTAACTATAGAGTTTGGAGAGGGGGCAGGGGGTGAGGCTTGCCCGCCGGAGCCTTGGCGTAGGCGGGATAAACGCGACAAGATTCCCTTCACATTATCCCTTGATAAGCTATATACTTAAATAGCTAAAAGCTTATTGCTTATAGCTCATAGCTAATAGCTAAGTCACCATAACTTGAAATACGAATACCGCGCTTTAAAAAACGAATACCCGGATATTGAAGCTAACTTACCATAACTCTAAAAACGAATACCCGGACCCTGAAGCTAACTGGACATAATATTGGAAACGAATAACAGCTACGAAAATTCGTTTATTAGCTACGAACCTTAAAAATAAAAAACGAAAAACGAATCACCGGTTCCGTTAACTCATCCCGATAGCCGTCGCCGTGGCGTACTTCCGGGTATGTGACATGCTGACATCTATCTCATTAATGCCGAGTTTTTCGGCCACCTTTTTCGCCCGCCCGTTGAGCTTTATCAGGGGCTTGCCGCCGGGGTGGTAA
>JBFYTX010000120.1:0-2731 GCA_041300345.1 Dehalococcoidales bacterium
TTATCGACTCCAAAGACACCGGTGGGTTCAGCGTCCTGCTGGTAACGTTCGGGCCGGGGGCCAGGCTTAATTTTCACGCCCATACCTATGAACAAATCATCTACGTCACCGAGGGCAAGGGAATCATCGCGACCAAGACCAAGGAATATATCGTGACGCCCGGAGCGACGGTATACATCGCCCCCGGCGAGATACACTGGCACGGCGCTACCAAAGATTCGTCGTTTTCACATATCGCCATACAGAAACCGGGGATAAAGCTGGCGCAGTAATACTACCGGGGGACCAAGATGGGATGGCTTAAAGAGAAAGAAGAGGTGCTGGCGGCGGCCCGCAAGATGCTAGCGCTGGGGCTGGTCACCGGCACGGCGGGCAACGTCAGCCGGCGGCTCGGGCCGCAGGGCGGCCGGCCGCTGTTAGCAATCACTCCCAGCTCGCGCGACTATTTAACGCTCGGCCCGGACGACATCCAGATACTGGATCTTAAAGCGCAAAAAATCGAGGGGGATTTACCACCCTCGGCAGAGACGCCGCTGCACATCGGTATCTACCGGGCCCGGAAAGACGTTAATGCCGTCATCCACACCCATTCGGTCTTTGCCAGCGCCATGGCCGTAGCCGGGATTTCCATTCCCGCCATCCTCGATGAACAGGCAGCTTTCCTGGGAGGGGAAATAAAGCTGGCAAAATACGCCCCCAGCGGCAGTGCCGGGCTGGTAAAAAACGCGGTAAGCGCGCTGGGAAACCGCAACGCCGTGCTACTGGCGAACCACGGGGCGGTGGGTGTCGGTCTCAATTTACCGGCCGCCCTGCACGCCTGCGAGCTCCTGGAAAACACGGCGATGATCTACCTGCTGGCCCTGTCAACGGGGTCGGTCAACGAACTGCCGCGGGTTACCACTTAATAACTTAAGGATGAACAACATCACTTCGACGTGTTCATATATAGTCAGGACATTAATACTCACCCCCTGAATCCCCCTCTCAAACAGTATCATCACGACGTTCGAATTATCTTATGTTTGAGAGGGGGAAGGAATTTGAGAGGGGGCTTCGCCCCCTCTCGCTAACACACTCCCTTTAAAAACGCGAACAGCAACGAAAAAACTGTTTTTAGAGGGGGGAACAGAAGGTGGTGAGTTTCAAAGGGGGTGAGTACTGAAAATCAACCGTAGGCAAACGAAACCTGCAGGGATTTGTTTGACATCACTTCTCAATTTACGTTAAAATAATACGGCATAATTTCTGCTGTAGTGGTGAGATGGGACTGTTAAAGGGGCGCAAAAAGCTATTCTCGATTTATCCGGGGCTTGTCACGTTACCTCAGCCAATCTACGGCAGTGACAGCAGCTGAAATTCTCCCCATTACCGATGACCCTGAACCCACGCCACAGACAGGCCGGCGTGCTCAAATATTCACGCGGATCAGTATACAAAATATAAAGTCGGAGGAAAACTTATGTCTTACCCAACATTCAACTCGATACTCCTGGAAAAGGACGAGGAGTACCCCAAGGTTACTTATCTTACACTGAACCGGCCGGACAAGAACAACTGCATCAGCATCGGCGAAGATTACATGACCGGCGACATCAAGAAGGCCATGTGGGAGATCAACCACGATGACGACTGCAACGTGGTGGTCTTCCGGGGGGCCGGCAAGAACTTCTGCGCCGGGTTCGACCTCTCCATGGTCTACCGCGTCTACGGCGGGGCCAAGGGCGTCAAACCCAGCCAGAGAATCCGGCTCCAAACCGACCAGGACCAGCTTTACGGGTTCCCGCAGGCGATCCTGGACTGCAACAAGGTAGTCATGGTGCAGGTGCACGGCTGGGCGATCGAGGCCGGGCTGTACATCACCAAAGCCGCGGATGTAGTGGTCTGCGCCAAGAACGCCAAGCTCTCCCAGATGGGCCAGCGGCTGGCCTTCGGCGGCTTGCCCACCCTGCCGCTCGAGCTGGTCATGGGCCACACCAAGAAGGTCGAGGAAATCCTGCTCACCGGCCGCACCATCAGCGGTGACGAGGCCGAGGAAGCCGGCTACGTGACCAAGGCCGTTCCCGAAGCCGACCTGGTGGATGAAGTCCACAACCTGGCGGCCGCCATCTCCCTGATCCCCCGCGACTGCGTGGTCATGGGCAAGTTCGCCCGCCGCCACATGCTTTCCAGACTGGGCTTGACCAACCTCAAAGAGGTCATCCTCTATCACACATTCTCCACCAACCTCAAGTACAGCGATGACGAGAGAGACCTTATGTTCATCCGCGACCGCGAGAGTATGGGCGAAAGAGAAGCCTTCCACAAGATGCATGAGGCATATGAAGCCCGCCTGAACAAGACGAAGTACTTCCGCTCCTACCGCCCGGAAAAGAAATAACCGACCGGCATCCTGAAGAAGGAGTAAATAATGGCAGAACCTGCAAAGAAGTATCCGGAATTCCAAAAAGACGACTATTTTAAGATAGACGTAGAATGCCACATTAGCGGCGAGGCTAACAAGAAATACTTCAATTATTTCCCCGAGTACAGGAAATGGGTATGGGGCACGGCAGAAACAGCACGGGCCTTTAACGCTGTTCCCCATCATTCCGGCAAGAACTGGAAGGAACCGCCGGTAACCAAAGGTGAAAAATCAGAGTTAGCGGAAGAAGACCAGCTGATAGTTTACCTGGACCGCTACGGCGTGGATATGGCCTGTATTCTGCCCGAATCAATGATGGAGACCACGGGC
>JBFYTX010000128.1:0-2851 GCA_041300345.1 Dehalococcoidales bacterium
ACCTGCGCCGTTTTTTTCTTGTCGCGGTGGGCGCGGTAAAGCGGGGCCTCCGACATACCGTACTGGAAGCGGCGCGACAGCATCCTGTCCAGCCGGTGGCGGTGCTTGTGGGCCACCGCCCCGTAGGGCGCGTATAGGAGCGACCGGCCGGAATCCCTGAGACGCCAGCAGAAATCGACGTCCTCCCCGGTGCGCATATCTTCTCTGAAACCCCCCAGCGACGTAAATACGTCGCGCCTGACCAGTAGGTTGGCGGTGGGCAGGTAAAAAGTTGATCCTGACCTGCCTTCGAGGATGAGCCGGTTGCCCGTGTTCAGCGATGAAAAGGCCGCCTCGTACCTGTCCAGGAAGCGTTTCTCATAGTAGCCTTCCACGCGGCCGCCCGCCCCGCCGACCCTGCCCGCTTTAAAGAACGGGACGGTTTCTTTCAGCCATCCCTCCCCGGCCACGCAGTCGGCGTCCAGGAAAGCCAGGATATCCCCGCCCGCCTCCCTTGCCCCGGCGTTACGGGCGGCCGCCGGGCCCAGCGATTTTTCGAGGCGCATGAAAATGAATTTATCGGAGGTTAATACCCGGGAGATATCCTTTTTCGAGCCGTCGTCCACCACGATGGTCTCCCGGTGTTCTTCCGGATAGTCCATCTCCGCCAGTGACGCCAGGCAGTCGGCGAGGTCGCCGGCCTGGTCGCGCACCGGTATGATTATGGAAATAAACGGATAGCTTTCTATATCGGCGATTCTCTCCAGCTTGAGGTATCCGCCGGCGGCCATCGACAGTAAAACATTCAACAGTACTGATTCGTCGCTGGCGGGATTTTCTTTAATGAAATCGGATAGCCCGCCGCCGTCGCGAATATATCGTAAAAGGCGGTAAAGCGGTTCGTTGACATGCAGGAGCCGGACCGGCAGTCGCGTGACGAGAAAAAAGCCGTCGGGGCCTTCCCGCAGAGAAGTGCCGGCCGCCAGTGAAAAGCCGAAGTCTTTCACCAGCCCGCCGCCGGCCTGAGGACCCCTTCCGCTTTGAGAATCTCGAAGAGTTGTTCGGCCAGCTCCTCGGCGCTGCCCTCGAGCGCCAGGCCCTTGCGTCTGGCGATACCCCCCGCCAGCAGCTGTAGTATCCGGTCGAACGCCGGCAGTGAGCTGTCCAAAGGCGGCGCTTTGCGGAGGGCGGGGCGCGGAAAAACGAGGCCGGCAACGCGGGCGGGGTCGGATCCGAGTTCCGCTTCGGAAATGTTGAGGTCGGCGAGAGACAACCGTGTTATCTCGGCGTATTTGCTCTCGATGATTCTATCCAGAGAGGCATAAGGCAGTTTTCCGTCCCCTTTGCCGGTGACGACGGCCGGCAGGGGGCAGCTTAGCTTTTCCCTCTCCCCCCGGCCGATATCTTTAACGAGGGTCAGGCTCTTATATCCCGTATCCACCTCAACGCTGACTACCCCGCTAACACAGGGCCAATTGAGCCAGCTTGCTAGAAGCGGACCGACCTGCCCGTTGGCGGTGTCCAGGCTGCGGAAACCTGTAAAGACGAGGTCGCCGCCGAGGAGCTTAACGACCCCGGTCAGCAGCCTGGCTTTTTGCCAGGGAGAAAGCCCGTCAAAACCTTCATCCCATATGCGCACGGCTTTGTCCGCCCCCAGTGCCAGGCCGTCCCTGAGATAGCTTTCCACCCGCTCCGGCCCGATGGAAACCAGGGTGATTTCCGCGTCTTTGATATCTCCCTTGATGTCCAGTGCCATGGCCAGGGCGGCGGCGTCGGCGGGATTGATCTTTAACGGCAGTCCCGACCGGAAGATGACGTTATTCGCCAGGCCGAAGTCGATATTCAGCGCCGGGTCGATTACTTCCTTGAGGCAAACGATTATTTTCATCGCTGTATCTAAGTCAGCCTGTAGTTAACGCCGAACCCTCCCCGCGGGTAGGTCCAGTCTATCGCCCCCTTGTCGCACGAGACGTAGCAGGTGCCGCACTCCAGGCAGGTTTCGTAAACGACGCCCAGCAGCCGCGTCTCCTCGTTGAACGTATAGCAGTTGGCCGGGCACATCGTGACGCAGGTGCGGTGGTCGCAGGTCTGGCAGATTTCCCGGTTGACGATGATATGGGGCTTGTCGTCCACCTGGAATTGTGTCAGTTGCGTCAGATTTTCGATGTTCATAGCAGAGCCCTGCCTATTTTAAAGCCGTCGGCAATGAGGTTTCTTATTCCGGCCTCTTTTATCGCCTCTTTCCTGATAAGGCGCAGCAGCTTCGAGCGCGGCGCGCCGCCGGCGCGGTACATCTTTTCCATGATCGCCGCGAGCAGCCGCGGATATGTCGTATAAAGCCGGTCCGTTCTCATCATGCCGGCGGCGTTCCGGAACGTCTTCATGTCTTTAATGATAAAGCTCCCATCCAGTCGCTTTTTATACCGCGCCAATATGCGGGCGGAGAAGTCGTTAGCGTCCAGGGCTTCGATGGCCGTATCGGCGGCTAAAACACCGGAGGTCATCGCCAGGTTGATCCCCTCGAGGTTGATGCCGTTGGTATAGCAAAGTCCCGCGGCGTCCCCGGCCAGCACCAGGCCGTCGGTGTAAGGCCGCGGCAGGGCTTTATAGCCACCCTCGAGGACGAGGTGGGCGGAGTATTCCAGCGGCGTGCCGCCCTTGATAAGTCTTTTGAGCGATGGGTGCTCTAAAAACGCATTCAGAATATCGTACGGTGTCCGGCCCGACTCTTTCAGCGAGTCGAGGTGTACGACCAGCCCGATGGCCACCGTCTCGCGCTGGGTGTAGAGAAAGCCGCCGCCCCTGGTATCCCCGGCCGCGCCTAAAAAGCTGATGTCCGCCGCCTGATCGCGTACCAGCCCGAAGCGCTCAT
>JBFYTX010000230.1:0-5221 GCA_041300345.1 Dehalococcoidales bacterium
TCGCCGGCCGAGGCGGCCGCGCCGACCTTATACCCCTTCTGTTCCAGGATGAGCTTGATGATCACCAGGAAATCGGGGTCGTCGTCGACGATCAGTATGCTCGCCTGGTTATTTATCGTATTATCTGGCATGTTGCGGCTCTTCGTCTTTCCTCTTGACGACGATGGTCGTTTCCGCCCCGTCGTATATTTCAGCGACATTGTTATCGACTACCAGTAACGGCTGGTCGCCGGCTGCTTCTGCGATCAGCTCGATGAGCTGTTCTATTTTTACCGGTTTGTTGACGATGTGGTGGGCGCCCTCGTCACGGGCCAGCCGCAGTAGCGCTTCGTCGGAGTGGCCGGTCATCAGGATTATTAAGGCTTCGGGGTCCATCTCCTTGATTTTGCGGGAGGCTTCCACGCCGTTGATCCCGGGCATCACGATGTCCATCAAAGCCACGTCGTAGCGGTGTTTCCGGTACTTGTCTACCGCCGATAGGCCGTTTCTGGCCGTCTCTACGAAGAACCCGTGACGCGTAAAGATCAGGGCAAAGGTCTCCAGGAGGTCTTCGTTATCATCGGCAATTAAGATCTTCAGTTCTTCGGTCATTGTCTAGCTCCTTTTCTCCAGCGGCAGTCTCACGGTGAAGATCGCCCCTTCGCCTTCCCGGCTCTCTACTTCTATGCTGCCGCCGTTCTCCTCGGCCAGCCGCCTGGAGATGGCCAGCCCGAGGCCGATGCCTTTATGCTTGGTGGTGAACAGCGGCTCGAAGATCCGTTCCAGGTTCGCGGCAGCGATGCCGCAGCCGGTGTCGCGGAACCTGATCCAGGTAAAACCGGCGTCCTCTCCCGTTTCTATATTCAGCTCGCCGCCGCCGGTGTTCATGGCCTGGATGGCGTTCGAGATGATGTTGGTGAAGACGCGGCTGATCTGCTCGGGGTCGGTCCTGACCGGCGCTACGCCGTTGAGGTTGGCCCTCACGTTGACCTGTGACGGCACCGTGATCCAGGTCAGGCACTCGTTGATCAGGGTCTTGAGGTCGACGCGCACCGGCGAGGGCGGCGTGATGCGGGTGAAGTCCAGCAGGTCGGTAATGATCCGGTTGGCGGCGTCCACCTGCTTGTCCAGCACAGCGACGGTCTTGATGGCCTCGGCGTCGTTTTTTTCGGACAGGGTCATCTTGAGCAGGTAGGCGCAGTTCCTGATGACGTTAAGGGGATTGCGCAGCTCGTGCCCCACCCCGGAAGCCAGCTCGCCGACGGCCGCCAGCCTCTCGGCGCGGATGAGCTTCTCCTGTACCTGCTCCAGCTCGATGCGGCGGACCGCGGCGCCGATTGTCCCGGCGAGGGTCTTGACCATGTAGTTGCCTTCTTTCAAGCAGGGGTCGTCTTGCCCGGAGTATATCTCCAGGCGTCCGAGTGTTTCGCCGCCGGCCGCCAGCTCTTCCGCGATGTGGTAGGCGTGCGCCTGGAAGTCCGGGCTTTCGTAAACGCGCCCGCGTAGCGTTATCCTGACGGCCGATTGCAGCGGTGCCGTCGTGACCTGGCGCGCCAGCCCGGCCGCTTTAGTTATGAACTCGTCGACGCTCCGGCTGTCAACGGCCGCCCGGCCGATTTCGTAGAGACATTTCATCTCCGCCCCGGTCTCCGCCGGTCGGCTGTCTTTATCCGGTCTTTTCTTAAAAAATCTAACGCCCATTTACGCCCTTTCCCGGCTACACGTTTACTCTATCGCCGCCGCTTCCCCCCGGCGACAGGACTAGCCCTAGTCTTGCTATACCATTTTCCTTATATTCGCTGGGTATCTGCTATAGGAATAAAGTAAGGCATACCCTGAGAGAAAATGGGTGGCAGCCTGCATTGTAAAGGGACAATAACCGGTGACAGCGCTCGGGGGCCGGCGCGGACATTATTTGCCAGATGGCAAAACGTAATGAATTATTAATGAATATTTAATGGTATATTTATAAATCTTTATTACTCTCTTTATATATGTAGGCTACAATCTTAGTGTTGCCGGTGGGGGGATAAGTGAGGATTGGTGAGGATGGGTGACCGCCGAAGTCTACTCTCGGGGAAGGTAAAAAATGAACCAGACAAAATCGGAAACCGTCAGCCTGTACGTGGTGGAGGAGCAGGAAATCTACCGTGAGGTCTACCGCCGCGGCCTGGCCGGGCGGGGCGATATTGATGTACTTCGTATCTCGGAGAACTGCGATTCCGGCGTGATGATGCAGGCCGTTGCCGAGCTCCGGCCGCAGGTCCTGCTGCTGAGCGTTAAGAAGCTCGACGCCGGCATTATCGAGGAGCTGGAGCGCATCAGGGCCGGCCATCCCCGCATGGGCATCGTGATTTTGATTATCTTCTACAGCTCTCAGGACATCGAGCTGCTGCGCCGCCTGGCCGTCCGCGGCGAGAGCGGCATGGCGCTCTTCTTAAAACAGTCGCTGGACACCGTCGACCAGCTTTGCCGGACCGTCATGGCCGTCAGCCAGGGACAGGTCATCCTCGACCCGCCTCTGGCGACGTATATGTTCGCCGGCAAGCCGGACTGCCCCTTCCTCAAGCAGTTGACCACCCGCGAGCTGGAGATCCTCGGCCTGCTGGCGCGCGGTTATACCAACTCGGCCATCGCCGCTACTCTTTTCATCGATATCAAGACCGTCGAGCACCACTTGAACTCGATGTACAGCAAGCTTAAGACTGACCCCGAGTACAACACCAAGCACCTGAGGGTCAGCGCCGCCAGACTGTACCTGGAAACGATGGGCGGGCTTTACCGTAAGGAAGATACTTTAGCACGGGCCGGGGTGCGGTAAACCTTAGAACCAGAATACGCAGATCTCCCTGATATTCCAGACCACCGCCGCCCCCAGCAGCGCTATCGAGGGTATCAGCAGACGCCCTGGCATGATCCAGGCCACCCCCACCGGTATCACCACTTTGAACAATACCAGCAGTATCGGTATACGGACCAGGAACCTCACCAGCGGGTTCAATTCCCAGATGCCAAGGTACATCGCCAGGACCGTCAGCAGCAGGTCGCCGAGCCCCAGCAGGATAAACGATACTTTCAGCGCGGTGCATTTCTTGAACGTCACCGCGGAGTCCAGCCAGCGCGGTTGTGGTCTTTCCGCCGCTTTTATCTCTTTTCCGCCCGCTTCATCCACGGTCATTTTATCCCTGTTATTGTTCCCAGGTCTTTATCGGTTCGTAATTAGCCGCCCATTTCAGCTCGAACATGTTGTCTTTCCAGGTCCCGTTCATTTCATCGATGGCGGTTTTGAATTCGGGGCTTTGAGGAAAGGCATCCATCGCGGTTTTATCGTCATATTCGTAAATCGCCAGGTATTTTGCTCCCCCTCGCCCTTCTCCCATCAACTGGTAGCGTGTCACCTTTTTTAGGCCCTTGTACTTGAACAGGAGGGGGATATGCACTTCGTTGTACCACTTATTGAACTTCGCCTCGTCTTTAGGGCATTCCGTGCCCACGATATTTAGTATTCTTGCCTTTGCCATGTTCTTTGACTCCTTTCGCTGACTGCTACAGATTCATGATAGTTACCCCGGCGCTCATTTGTCAACGCGTTATCCTCCCGACTTTTACCGTGTCCGGTTGATGTTTTCACACTCACCCCCTCGGTCCCCCTCTCCTTTTAAGGAGAGGGGAAGAAAAAAGAAGAGGGGCGAAGCCCCTCTTAAACTCCCCTTATCGGGTATTTCGTCCCCCTTTGTTAAAGGAGGAGTGACCCCCTGTCACTCTGAGCGGAGCGAAGAATCCGTCATATGCGGGAGCGCGTTAGCGAGAGAGGCTTGGGCACCTCGTTTTTCAGGGGAGTGCGTTAGCGAGAGGGGCGCTAGCCCCTCTCAAGATATATTCCCCCTCTCAAACAAGAAATTGCCCGGGTAAAAAGATGAACCGGTTTGAGAGGGGGAAAGGGGGTGAGTAACAGATAATTTGACTTTACTACCTCTGCGAAATAAACTGGGAATGCTATTTTATTTTCTCAGAGGAGGTTAATGTGAAAGCTGCCGTCTGCTATGAGATCAACAAGCCGCTGGTCGTCGAGGACGTGACCATCGATCCACCCAAAGCCGGCGAGGTAAAGGTGAAGATAGCGGCCACGGCCGTCTGCCACAGCGATATCCACATGTTCAGGGGCGACCTGCCTTTCAAACCGCCCCTGGTCGGCGGACACGAGTCGGCCGGCTACGTTGAAGAGCTGGGTAAAGGCGTCACCGGCTTTAAGCCCGGCGACCGCGTCGTGATTTCGCTGCTGGCCAGCTGCGGCAAGTGCAAGTACTGCCTGACCGGCCGCAGCCATATGTGCAACGCCGTCTGGCCGCTGGCGCAGGAAGCCCGCATGCATAATAAAAAGGGCCAGCCGCTGACCCAGCCTTTCCGCATCGGCAGTTTCGCGGAATATAATATCGTTCACGAATCGCAGCTGGTGAAAGTCCCTGACGATATGCCTCTGGACAGCGCCTCGCTGCTCGCCTGCGGGTTTATTACCGGCTTCGGGGCGGTGGTCAACCGCGCAAAAGTCCCCATTCTGAGCAGCTGCGTTATCATCGGCTGCGGCGGCGTGGGGCTCAGCGCCGTGCAGGCGGCGGCCATTTCCGGGGCTTATCCGGTTATCGCCGTGGATATCGTGGACGCCAAGCTCAAGGCAGCTAAAAAGTTCGGCGCTACTCATACTATCAATAGCTCAAAAGGGGACGCCGTCAAAGAGATTCAGGCATTAACCGACGGCGGTGCCGACTTCGCTTTTGTGACCGTGGGCAGCGTGGCCGCCATCAACCAGGCGGTGTTTATGATCGGGCCGCGCGGCATGACCGTCATCGTTGGTTTGCCCAGGATGATGGACACGCTCCAGCTGCCGCCGTTTATCTTTATCAAGGACGAACGCGTGCTGACCGGCAGCTATATGGGCTCGGCCCAGCTCCAGACGGACGTGACCCGGTTGGTGAACCTTTACCAGGCCGGGATACTTAAGCTGGACGAGATGATTACCCACCGCTTCCCCCTGGAAGACATCAACGAAGCTATCGACGAGGTGGAAAAGGGCAAAGCCTTAAGAAACGTCATCATGTTCGAGTAGCTCAAACCATCCCGACGTAAGTCGGGATCCCGTTCGTCATTTCCTCGCCTCATGCGGGAGGACTAAACTAATAGTAAGAACGGGTATGAATTGAATGCCGGGACGAATGCGCCTCAACACATGAAGACGGCGGGAAAG
>JBFYTX010000165.1:0-3809 GCA_041300345.1 Dehalococcoidales bacterium
AGCTCTCCAGTTCGCTGACGAGTAACCCGCTGACGCGCAGTAAGATGCGCCGGCTGAACCGGGCGCTGTTCGCCACGGCTTTCGTCGCCAACGTGGACGGTCAGGGCCGGATAGCGCTGCCGGTGACGCTGCGGGAACACGCCCAGATCGCGGACGAGGTCGTTATCGTAGGTCTGAACACCAACCTTGAAATATGGAACAAGGCACTCTGGGAGGAAGAGAAGAATATCAGCCAGGAACAGGCCTGGCAGATCATAGAAAGCCTGGAAACTAAGTAATGATGAAGCGCGGCCTGGCCTCCACCCATACTCCGGTCCTCCTTGCCGAAGTAGTCCGGGCGCTGGCTGTCCAGCCAGGCGGCCGCTATATTGACGCAACCCTCGGGGGCGGGGGACATGCCGCCGCCATCCTCGAACAGAGCTCCCCGGGCGGACAGTTGCTCGGCATCGACGCTGATCCAGCCGCTATCGAAGCCGCCAGAGAAAGGTTCCACGGCTCAGGGGACTCGATACTTTTTATCAACGATAACTACGCCAACCTGCAGTCCATCTGCACTAAATACGATTTTTTCCCGGTGCACGGCATCCTCTTCGACCTGGGGCTGTCTTCCTTACAGCTCGACGAGAGCGGGCGCGGTTTCAGCTTTCAGCATGAGGCGGCGCTGGACATGAGATTCAGCCCCGGCCAGAAGACCACCGCCGCCGACATCGTTAACACCGCCCCGGAGGCAAGGCTCGCCGGGATCCTCAGGACCTACGGCGAGGAGAGCCAGAGCGCCCGCATCGCCAGAGCCATCGTGCAGGGGCGGCCGATAGGGACAACCAGCCATCTGGCGCGGGTTATCGAGAAGGCGGTAGGCCGGCGGGGCAGATTTCACCCGGCGACGAAGACATTCCAGGCGCTGCGTATCGCCGTTAACCATGAACTGGAGAACCTGGAGATAGCGCTGAGGCAGGCGGTAGACCTGCTGGGCTACGAAGGCAGACTGGTGGTTATCAGCTATCATTCGCTGGAGGACCGCATCGTCAAGCAGTTTATGCAAAAGGAAGCCAGGGCCTGTATCTGCCCGCCGGAAACGCCGGTATGCGTCTGCGGCCACACGCCCAGCTTAAGGCTTATTAATAAAAAGGTAATCGTTCCCACTACCGAGGAAATCCGCGCCAACCCGCGGAGTCGAAGCGCCAAGCTGAGGGCAGCAGAGCGTATCATCCCCCCGGGCGACCGCTACGCCAGCACCGATGACCACGCCTTCCTGACCATCGCTAAGTCACAGGGCTGGCGGCGGCCGGCATTACTACAGAAAATCAAGATAGCTTTTTTTGCGGCATAAATAAACGAGATTCTGAAAGGAGGACATTATCAAAATATGTAATAACGGGGTAACCACAAAACGAAAGAAAATTCCAGTTACTAAGGAGGGCAAATGAAAAAAAGGAATGTAATCGCTTCAATAGATGTTGGCACGACCAAGATATGCACCATCCTGGCGGACGTCAGCGATGGCGGCAGCCCTCGCGTGATCGGTGTGGGTATTACCCCGTCCAAGGGACTCCATAAGGGGCTGGTGGTCAACATTAACGAAGCCAGAGAATCGATCCGCGCATCAGTAAGGAAAGCCGAACAGACCAGCGGCTGTAAAGTAGAATCGGCCTACATCGGCGTTACCGGCCGTCATGTAGCTTCAATGAACAACCACGGCGTCGTGGCCATAAACCGCAACGACCGTGTCGTCCGCCCCGATGATTTGAAACGGGTCCTGGCCTCCGCGCAGAGCGTCAAGACCGCCACGGACCGCCGGCTGCTCCACGTTATCCCCCGCAGCTACACCGTCGACGGGCAGCCGGGCGTCAAGAACCCGGTCGGCATGCACGGATTCCGCCTCGACGTGGAAACGCATGTCATCACCGCGGCCGTGACCTCCATTCAGAATCTCGTAAAGTGCATCCGCAGTATCGGAATAGACATCGAAGACCTGGTGCTGGAGCCGCTTGCCAGCAGCGAGGCCATCCTGACCGAAGATGAAAAGCAGGTGGGCGTCATCATGGCCGACATCGGCGGCGGCACCACCGACGTGGCCGTGTTCCGGGAGGGCAGCATCTGGCACACCTCAATCCTGCCGGTGGCCGGCTACCAGCTCACCCGCGACGTTGCCATCGGCCTGGGGCTGCCGTTCGAAATCGCCGAGGAGATGAAGAAGAAATACGGCAGCGTCATGCCCGTTTACGACACCCAGACGGACACCGCGCCGGCGATATCCAAGGACGGCCACGGGATCTCTTACCAGGACCTCTGCGACATCGTGAGGGCCAGGGTCGAAGAAATCCTGAAGCTCATCCTGCTGGAAATGCCAACCTCAGATTACGAAACGCTGGTACCGGCGGGGCTGGTGCTTACCGGCGGCAGCTCGAACCTGGCGGGCATCGCCTCCCTGGGGACGGAAATCCTCAGGATCCCGGTAAGGGTGGGATCACCTAACGATATCTACGGCATCGCCGACAACCTCCGCGACCCGGCCTACGCTACGGGCGTCGGCCTGATACTCTGGGGCGCGAAAAACAAGGGCAAAAAGCAATATAAGGGCGGGCTGTTCGGCGGGGCGATCAACGCCCTGGCACACCAGCTTAAAAGGCTCTTCATCTAACAGGGATATTTCAGTTATTAATAAAAGGCATTAATATAAGGAGGAGGACATGGCAAGAACAAGTTTTGTAGCCAGTCCGGCGAAGATAAAAGTAATCGGTCTGGGCGGCGGCGGCAGCAATGCCGTGACCCGCATGGTCAGGGAGAACATCCAGGGCGTTGAGTTCATCGCGATGAACACCGATGCGCAGGCCCTGGCGGTCTGCGAAGCGCCGGTATGCGTCCAGCTGGGGTCCAAGCTGACCAAAGGCCTGGGCGCGGGCGGCGACCATATCATCGGCGGGAAAGCCGCTGAGGAGAACCGCGACGAGCTGAAAGAGCTGGTTGCCGGGGCGGACATGGTGTTCGTGACCGCCGGTATGGGGGGCGGCACCGGCACTGGTTCCATCCCGGTGGTGGCGGAAATAGCCAAGCACGGCGGCGCCCTGACGATCGCCGTGGTCACCAAGCCGTTCGCTTTCGAGGGAGCGCATCGCATGGCGACGGCCGAAGCGGGCATCTAAAACCTCATCGACAAGGTGGATACGCTGATCATCATCCCCAACGACCGGCTGCTGAGCCTCTGCGACCACAAGACCGGGGTGGACAGCGCCTTCAAGCTGGCGGATGACGTGCTGAGGCACGGCGTGCAGGCCATCGCCGAGGTCATCACCACGCCCGGGATGATCAACCTCGACTTCGCTGACGTCAAGGCGATCATGAAAGACGCCGGCCCGGCGTGGATGTCCATCGGCAAGGGGACGGGACAGAACCGCGCCATCGACGCGGCTAAAGAAGCGCTGGCGAGCCCGCTGCTGGATGTCTCCATCGACGGCTCGAAAGCCGTCCTGTTCAACGTGGTGGGCGGCAACAGCCTCTCGCTGTTCGAGGTCAACCAGGCTGCCGACGTCATCAAGCAGGCAGTCGACCCCGAGGCCAACATCATCTTCGGCGTAGCCAACGACCCGTCCATGGAAAACGAGGTCAAGATCACCTTGATCACGACCGGGTTCAAGGCGAAGCTGGGAATGGGCAAAGACAACAAGGAAGAGGAAGAGCTCAACAAGATCTTGAAGAACATGAAGACCGAAGAGGAGCTCGACATGCCGTCGTTCCTGAGACGGCCTTTATTCAGCCACCGTAAGCTCCCTACCTCCCAGAGCGAAACGCCATCCGAGCCAGTAAGGCAG